>CBIHPQ010000285.1:0-9060 GCA_966211825.1 uncultured Dyadobacter sp.
GAGTCGATAATCCATGAAAGTATTGTGCAAAAGAATTTATTTTAGCTGATATTGACCGTTTTTATAAATTTGCGGCACAATTGGCAATACCAAGGTACCAACATTAAAATAACTAATAATACATTATAAGTATGGGAAGGGCTTTTGAATACAGAAAGGCACGGATGTTCAAGCGGTGGGACAAGATGGCCAAAACTTTTACCAGGATTGGTAAAGACATCGTTCTTGCAGTAAAAGGCGGAACGGCCGACCCCGCCACCAACTCCAAACTCCGGGTTCTCCTGCAAAATGCAAAGGCAGTGAACATGCCCAAGGAAACCGTTGAAAGGGCGATCAAACGCGCTACTGCGAAGGATCAGGACGACTACAAGGAAATGGTATACGAAGGCTATGGTCCACACGGCATCGCGATCCTCGTAGAAAGCACGACCGATAACCCAACCCGGACGGTGGCTAACGTAAGAAGCTACTTCAATAAGCTGGGCGGAAGCCTCGGCACAATGGGTATGCTCGACTTCATCTTCGACCGCAAATGTATTTTCAAGGTCAAAAACACCGGCAAGGATATCGAAGAGTTCGAATTTGAATTGATCGACGTAGGCGGTGAAGAAGTGTTTCTGGATGAAGAGACCGACCTGATCAACATTTACGGGGAATTCTCGGCATTTGGAGCACTACAACACTATTTTGAAGAGAATGGCTACGAAATCGTGGAAGCAGACTTCGAACGCATTCCGAACGATACCAAGACATTGAGCGAAGAACAGGTTGCGGAGGTCGAAAAACTGATCGAAAAGATCGAGGACGACGACGACGTGCAACGCGTTTACCACAATATGGCTTAATGCAACGCCAGTACCCGGTGTTGTTTTTTCATAAATTCAAAATATGCCCCGGGTTCCTTTCCTAGCAGGGATGCGCCCACCGGCGACGAAGATGAGACTGCCAAAACGGTCTCATTTTCTATTTTAACAGCCCCCAGGCTCACCGCAATAAAGAACCAGCCGGCCGTGGTTTCCAGCAACGAGCCTACCGAGCTGCGTGCAGTCGCGCTCCGCACCGGCGCATCACTTTCACCGATTTTTTCCAGGATCAGCCTTTCCTGCCGCGCCAGCTCGTACTGGCGTGCGTGCATATTGCGGTCGAGCTGCCCCATCGACCGCGAGGTTTCATACTTATCTCCCATCGAGCTCTTCCCCTGATCGTTCGCCGACTCCTGAGCCGCCTCCATGGCGTTCCAAGCCACCTGCATGCGCTCGTCGAGAACCGACTTCACATGAGCGATTACCATTGTTTTATCCATCTCCAAAAGTGTTTGCCGCCAACGGCAGCGGTGTTGCCAAAAGGTTGCAAATATAACGAGGGATATCTCTTTCGTCCGCAAGCAGCCGGTCATTCTACGAACACTACCAATAATGTCGTAGCGCGGCTACCAGTTTTTTCTAGAAATAAGAGCCTTTGAAATAGAAATTATACAATTAATATAAAACTATTTCCTGTGATACCCAGAGTTACATTCAACAAACAGGTAATTGACTGAAAACTAATAAAATAGTCCACGATATACCTCAAAATAACCCTTAGTTTATTAGTATTTTATCTACAATAATTTTAATTTCTGTCAGAACATTCCCCCTCTATCATCATGAAATATTTATACTACACAGTATTCCTGGCAGTGTGGGCTTCATGCACTGTTGGCTTGGGCCAGTCTATCAAAATCAATGAGTTGATGGCCTCCAATTCTTCTTCCTACCTGGATGAAACCGGCTCCGATGAGGACTGGATAGAGCTGTACAACGCAGGCGCAGCGGCCGTCGACCTGGGTGGCTACTACGTTACCGACGATGCCGGAGAGTTGAAAAAATTTCAGCTGCCTACCGGAACGGGAAACCTGGTGATCCAGCCGGGCTCTTTCCTGATCCTCTGGGCGAGCGGTTTGCCGTCGCGTGGGCCGAAGCATTTGGGGTTTGGCCTCAGCGGCGACGGGGAACAGCTTCTGCTCGTCGCGCCCAACGAGACAATTATAGATCAAATTGATTTCCCCAAACAGCGAACGGATGTGTCGTACGGCCGGAAAACCAACGGCTCTGCTGAAATCGTGTACTTCTCACCTTCTTCGCCCAATGCGAGCAATGTGGCAGCAAATTCCTATACCGGCTTCGCGTCGTCACCGGTAATGAGTGTTGAAAGCGGCTTTTTTCAAAGCAACTTCACACTTACCATTTCCACGGCGGTGCCCGGGGCCGAAGTGTTTTACACGACTGACGGTTCCGAGCCGGACAAGAACAATATCACGGCACCGGGTAAGGCCTATCAGTTTAAAAATCAGTACCCTAAAAACCCCGGCGACGGAACCGGGCCGACATTTACCAATTATTTTCTCACGCTGAAACAAAATTCGCCTGTCAATATTCCGGTCAGCGACAGATCGTCGCAGCCCGATGTGTATGCGGCCATTTCGGCCACGAACGATTTCATACCCACCTACAACTCGGTGCCGGTGAAGCCGGTCTACAAGGGTACGGTCATCCGGGCGAAGGTGTATGAAGCGGGAAAACTGCCGAGCCAGACGGAATCCCGGACGTATCTGTTCACGCCGGACGGGCAACCGAAATCACAGCTTGCCGTTTTCTCCATCAAAACCGACCCGGACGATATGTTCGATTACGAGGACGGCATTGGCGTGGCGGGAAAAGATTTTGTGGATTGGCGCAATGCGAACCCTGGCGCGGGATCATTCGGCACACCCGTGGGCAACTACCACCGCGGCACGGAAATCCCGTCGAATGTGGAGGTGCTGGTGAATGGCAGCCCGGTTATCAACCAGGACCTTGGCCTGCGCATACACGGGCAAGGGTCGCGGACGCACGACAAGAAAAGTTTCCGGCTCTACTCTACCGGCCCCAATGCTTCGCAAAGCGACGTCGATTATCCGCTTTTTCCTGCATTGCCATTTCATACGTTCAGGAGGCTTATTCTCCGGAATTCAGGAAATGACTACGAAAGAACGCTCATGAAAGACTCCTACATTCACCAGATCGCCAAAGGGCTGAATATGGAATTGCAGGAATACCGGCCCGTTACCACATACCTGAACGGCGAATACTGGGGGATACACGACCTCCGCGAGCGCCAGGACGAATACTATTTTGCCAGCCACTACGCCCTTGAACCCGAGAATATCGAGTTTTTTGCTGACCCCGAGATTGAAAACAACTCCGGGCATTATGCCGATCTGTCCAATTATATCAAAACCCATAACATGGCCGACGCCAACAACTACAATTATGCGTTGGCGCGGATGGATATGGACAATTTCATCGACTACTGCATTCTCGAACTCTACGCCGCCAACTGGGACTGGCCGTATGGAAACGTTACCTACTGGCGTCATAAAGTCCCTTACAACCCGTCGGCAGGCAAAGGGAAGGATGGCCGCTGGCGCTGGGCGCTTTTCGATGTCGACCTCAGTTTTGAAGAACTGGATGCCAACCAGTTTGCGAAAGCATTGGGCGCCCCGGACTTCCTGCTCCAATACCTTTTGCCGAACATGACTTTCCGGAACAAGTTCATCAACCGGTATGCCGACCTGATCAACTCGCATTTTAAACCCTCGCGGCTGCTTACCCAGATTGATATTTGTAAAAACCTCATTGCGAATGAGATCCCCAGAAATATCGAGCGCTGGAACCGGCCTTCGAGTTATGCTATCTGGGAGTCGAACATCAACCTGATGGTAAACTTCGCAACAAACAGGCCAAATGTCGCTCGGGGGCATATCCAAAGCCAGTTTGCCCTCAACGACGGCACGCGGCAAGTCACGGTGAATGTCTCCAACCAGGATCACGGTTATATACGCGTGAATACGATCGACATTCTGCCGACCACGCTCGGCATTACCCCTAACCCGTATCCCTGGGTGGGCACCTATTTTAAGAATGTAAACATTGCATTGACCGCCATTCCCAAACCCGGCTATAAATTCCTGCAATGGGAAAACCTGACGACCGGCATTGTTTCCAATACCGCCACAATCGACTTCGCCCCTTCCTCCGGCTCCAACTACCGCGCGGTGTTTGCCGTGGACGTTGCGCCCGTGCAGGTCCCCGCCCCCCTGGACGCAGGTGCCTGCGTGTACAACTTCAACGCCTGGCTCGCCACAGCGCCCGAAAACACATTCCCCGATAATATGCGGTTTGTATACATGGAAAACGATGACCCCGGCCTGACCTCCAACGTCGTCGGCTTCACGAGCGGCGTGTACAATCTCACCAGCCGCACGCGGATCAACGGTCTCGGGGATGCAGGGATATCGTTTATCAACACCGGCAATGCGGCGGGCAACCCCGGCTATCCCGGCATGAAACTCGGCGGTGCCATTCTTGCATTGAGTACCACGGGAAAAACGCAGGTGAGCGTAAAATGGACGGGCGGCACTATAACGCCGAATCCCAGGCCTTACGCGATCCGTCTGCAATACCGGCTTTCCGAAACCGGGCCCTTTACAGATGTCCTCAATCCGAGTAATCAACCGGTGGAATATGTCCGGTCGGCCACGGCAGGCCACGAGCAGCTGATCAACTGGGTGGTACTTCCACCTCAGGCACTGGACAAGCCTTATGTGCAGTTGCTATGGCGGTATTATTGCACCGACCCCACCGCTACCGGTGCCCGGGACGAGCTGCGCCTTGATGAGATTACCGTGCAAACCTGCTCCAACCCGCTGCCCGTTACACTGGTGAGTTTCGATGCCAATGCGGTGGAAGAAAACGTAATAGTGACCTGGGCGACCACCGAAGAGAAAAACAGCGACTATTTCGATGTAGAGCGTTCGCATGACGCGCGCAGCTGGGCTGGCATTGCCCGCATTGCAGGAAAGGGCACCGTAAGGGCGTTGAATGAATATCGGTTGGAAGATGCCCAACCACTGCCCGGGACCAGTTATTACCGTCTCAAACAGGTGGACACCGACCGTTCATTTGCCTATTCCCACATGGTATCCGTAAAGCGCCCGGACTTTGCGGTGAGTGTTTTCCCGAGCCCGGCGGATAACGTATTGTATATTAGACTGGCTAATCAGAAAGACAAGTTCAGCTACATTATCTCCGATGTTTCGGGCAGGATTAGGCTGCGTAGCTATGCACCGCAAGGGCGGTCGTCGATACCGGTCGGAAGCCTTTCCACAGGACTATACCTGATCCGCATTCAAAATAATGACGGGACATCTAGCTCCCTGAAATTCATCAAGAAGTAAATGTCCCGTTCAAACCTGGCCCTGTCTGGTAATGGCAGGGTCAGAGTTTGGTTATTTTCTTCCTTACCAGCTCTCCTGCACCGGTTTTGAACTCAACAATATAACTACCCTGGCTCAGCCCCGACACATCGAGCTCGTTACCAACCGGTTTATCGAGCAGGATTTTACCATTCATGTCAATGAGTTTCAACCCGCTCACTGCCGAACCATCATTGGTTGCAACTTCGATCATGTGTTGTGATGGGTTAGGATAAACAGCGGGGTCCGGCACCTCGTTGCCATTTTTCACAGCCACTATCCGCGACAGCGTGGCCGTACCATCATAATCGACCTGGTTGAGGCGGTAATAGGTTGTCCGCTGCCCGGGTGACTCATCGGTAAAATGGTAGCGGTTCGTTTCCTTGCTATCCCCCACGCCTTTTACATTCCCGACGGGAGCAAAATCTTTGGCGTCGGTACTTTTTTGTATTTCAAAATAATCATTGTTCGTCTCGGAAGTGGTGACCCATTCCAGCTCGTTGAAACCGTTGAGCGCCCGCTTCGCATTAAAGCTGACCAGCGTGACAGGCAATGGCGGCGGCGGCAATGGCGGGGCGCTGGCCATGAACGGCTTGGCATTGGCCAGGACATTCTCCGACGGGTTGATGATCGCATCCCGCCAGTAGCCGGCGGCCAATTTTTGCCCCTGCTCGTTGAGGTGCAGGCCATCATAGCGCCCCTCGTTGCCGATCGCATTCAGATTCGCGCCGCGAAAGGTGTTGGGATCATCGTTGATCAGTGCATTCTGGGCATCCGTGATTTCCTGCCGGATACCGTTATTGTAGCACGACGTCGCCACCAGCCACGCCAAATCCTGAAAATTGGACTCACTACGGCTTTTTTCCACGACTTTCTGGCTCCTGTAATAGAAGCCCGCACCCGTAGTATCGCCGTCATTAATCCCGTGTGCCGAGAGTACGGCGCGCAACCCGGTCCTCGGTGCGTATTTACTCATCGTGTTCCGGATGTTGACATAGGGCATGCGGATGCTGTAATTGATAAAACCATGGGAGAATGGAATATCATAAGCCGCTTTGTAGAAATGCCCCATATTACTTCCCCCGAATGCCGCGCTGTAAAAAAGGATAGGCACATTCAATGCTTTCACGAGCGAGTCGCCGAGCTTCGACCAAAACCAGGGCTGGTCGGCCATTGGAGCAATGCCGCAGGACTGGCAAAGATGGGTCGGTTGCAGCGGAGGAAGGTTATCGGGATTGCCTGTTTGCAGATAAAGGTTTCTCAAGCCCGGATTCGCGTTCGGATCGATGGAATTGACCAGGTCGCTGGCGGAGCCCGTAACAGGCCCGGCCGCCGCGGCGGCATTGGAATGGCCTACGATGAGAAACACTTCACCTACACCCACTTTTTCGACCGTGACGCTGGCTCCCACCTGCTGGTTTGAACTATTCATCCCTCTTACTTCGAGGTCAAAGCGGCCGCCTGCCGAATTGAGGAACCCGCTGAATACGCCGGTGGTGAGGTTCGACGCTATGGTTGTCCAACCGATCGCATTACCTGGCTCTCCGCCCCTGGATTTCAGCCGTGCCTGAATGTGATTCACCTGATTCCCCGTGTAAGTGCCTGTTACATAAACATTTGAATTACCGCCCTGATTACGTTGATAGACCATGCGAGCCGGTGGGAAACTCACATTGACCTGCGCCCTGACCGTAGGATAGATAAACAAGAAAACGAAAAATAAATAAAATTTTACGCGCATAGGAAGTTGGTTAAGAATGAAAAACTGAAATACACAGGTGCAGAAATGGGCAAAAAAGGGGGTGCTGTTCCGTCCGGGCGGACAGAAAGGATATCATTCAGGTAAAAGGTTTATTGACAACTACGACCATACCTTTCCCACCGGGCCGACACGACATGATGATGCAGCGGGCCCTCAGTCCTTTTTAAGAATGATTGAAACTATTTAATTGATTGTCAAGAAATAGGGAGGAGAAAATTCTAACGAAGCGGTGGGTAAGTGAGCTGTTTAAACAAAAATAGTAAAGAGCGAAGAAGAAATAAATGCATTAATTCAAATAAATTATTCTACGGTCAATCAAGCATATTCGACTAACAGAGCGGAGGTTTATTTAAAACTGATTTGCCCGAAAAATCCTTCCGGATTTTCTCATTGACCGCTTCCTTATTATCTTTGCCAAACTTTCTTGAATACAACCAATGACACAACTTTCGGTCCGGCACTTACTTGGAATCAAAAACCTGAACGAGAACGACATTCAAACTATCTTAGATACAGCGACTCAGTTCAAAGAAGTCATTAACCGGCCCATCAAGAAAGTCCCCTCTCTCCGCGACATTACCATTGCCAACGTCTTTTTCGAGAATTCCACCCGCACCAGGCTTTCATTCGAGCTGGCGGAAAAGCGGCTTTCGGCCGATGTGGTAAATTTTTCGGCTTCGGGCAGTTCGGTCAAAAAAGGGGAGACATTGCTGGACACGGTCAACAACATCCTCGCCATGAAAGTGGACATGATCGTGATGCGGCACAGCAGCCCCGGGGCACCCCATTACCTATCGACCCGCATTCCGGCCAACGTCGTGAATGCAGGCGACGGCACGCACGAGCACCCTACGCAGGCCTTGCTCGACGCATTTTCAATGCGTGAAAAACTGGGTGACCTTACCGGCAAAAAAATTGCGATCATCGGCGACATTACCCACTCCCGCGTGGCCCTGTCGAACATATTCTGCCTGCAAAAACTCGGTGCGGAAGTAATGGTATGCGGCCCATCCACCCTGATCCCCAAACACTTGGGAGAGCTCGGCGTGAAGATCGGGCATAATGTAAAAGAAGCATTGCAATGGTGCGACGTGGCCAACGTGCTGCGTATACAGCTGGAACGGCAGCAGATCAAATATTTCCCTTCGCTGCGTGAATATTCATTGTATTATGGCATTAATAAGGCGATGCTCGATGAGCTGGACAAGGAAATTGTGCTGATGCACCCGGGTCCGATCAACCGCGGCGTGGAGCTTTCGTCCGATGCGGCAGATTCGCAGCATTCCATTATTTTGAACCAGGTAGAAAACGGCGTGGCCGTGAGAATGGCGGTACTTTATCTGCTGGCACAGCAGTAGCCTGTCAATCAACACCTTACTTCCTTTCTTTTTCTTCCGAGAAGGCCTTTGTCCCATACTTTTTGAATGTAGTCGGGCGGGTAAGGCACTTTGCAACTGGTATTACCCATGTTGACCTTCACTTTCCCGATCCTTTTGCCCACTTCCATCGCTTTTTCAGCAAGGGGCGGATAGTAGGAGCCTACCGCGATCACAAAGCCGTTCATGACATACCGGACCTGGTTTTGTGCTGAATGTATTTCACGCTCGACCCGATCGAGCAACTGATCAATCTCCTGCTTGTCGAGCTGATCGTCCGGAGTTAATGCCAGAATGCAGCCCCAGGTTGCCCATCCTGCATCGGCTGTGAGCTCGTCGTCCGATTCAATCCATTTTCTGGCCATTTCAAATTTATAGGGACTTTCGGCCGCATTCCAGGCGACGGTATACTCACTGATCATATGCCAGGAGGCCCCATCCAGCCATTCATCCAGCACCTCGGGGGTCATCAGCGAAGGCTTCGACATCAGGCCGGCCAGGTACATGGCATCCGAATTACCCGTTTTGAACAGTTCCAGGGCCAGCTGGTGGTCGTGTTTATGTTTTTTTATGATAGGTTTGATGTCCCCTATCCGCACCCCCGACAAAGGCTCCACGGCGCCCAGGTTACAGAAAGTTTTTATAGT
>CBIHPQ010000286.1:0-9046 GCA_966211825.1 uncultured Dyadobacter sp.
CTACTTTTAAAGGCACGATGCAGGGCGGGATCATCAACGAATCGCACGCAATGCCTCCTACCGCCGCCGCATTGAAGGCTGATTATGCCGAGGTGCTCGAAGCGACCAGGCTTCGGCAGGGAGGAAAGCCGCTGGTTTTTCTGAACAGCAAGCTTTACAATGATGAGAAACTTGCATTCGTGGATTCCAATTTCTTCTCGGTTTTCACACTGCCCTTCCTAGCAGGAAGCCCTAAAACTGCCCTTTTGGATCCTAACACCATTGTTTTATCCGAAACAACCGCCCTGAAATACTTTGGTAAAACAGATGTGGTAGGCAAAATCATCGCGTTCAAAGACTGGAACAAAACCCTGCGCGTAACGGGCGTGATGAAGGACATCCCATCCAATTCGCATTTCCGGTTTGATATGCTGGGCTCGATGGCGTCACTCGACGAAGCGAAATCTACATCCTGGATGACGTCGGAGTTCTTTACCTACCTGGTTTTGCCCGAAGGCTACGATTACAAGAAGCTGGAAGCAAAATTGCCCGCAACCATCGATAAGTACATTAGCCCGCAGCTCAAACAGTCCATGGGCGTAACGATGGCCGAGTTCCGCAAGCAGGGCAATAACCTCGAACTGCGCCTGCAACGGCTGACCGACATCCATTTACATTCCGATTTCCAATACGATCTCGATGCGAACGGCGACGTCACCTACGTCTATATTTTCGGGGCGGTGGCCGCAATGATGCTCCTCATTGCCTGTATCAACTTCATGAACCTCTCGACCGCGGGCTCGTCCCGGCGCGCACGTGAGGTGGGCGTACGCAAGGTTATGGGTTCCGACAAGGCCGAATTGGTGGGCCAGTTTCTTACGGAATCTATCTTGCTGACATCGCTGGCCCTTGTTCTGGCAATTCTGCTTAGTATCGTCACATTGCCCGTTTTCAATGACCTTTCGGGTAAAAACCTCTCGCTGAAATGGGATGCCGTTCCGGGCCTTATCCCCGCACTGATTGGTTTCGGGCTCTTTGTCGGCATTTTCGCGGGCAGTTACCCTGCGTTCTTCCTGTCGTCGTTCAAACCGATCACCGTTCTGAAAGGTGGTTCTTCGGTGATTAAGTTTTCGTCATCAGGCAAAAGCTTCAACCTGCGCAGCGGACTGGTCGTGTTCCAGTTCTTTATGTCGATCACCCTGATCGTCGGTACCACGGTGGTTTACCAGCAATTGCAATTTATCCGCAACAAAAAGCTGGGTTATAACAAAGACCAGGTGATCGTGATACCTGCATGGTCGCTCGGGAAAAATATGCCTGCATTCCGTGAAGGGATTCTGCGCGATTCGCGGGTATACAAAGTGAGCCTTTCGGGATATGTGCCGGCCGGACCTTCCGACAACAACAATTTCACCGTCAATCCGGATGGTAAAACCGACCTGATGGTGAAAACGCTCCGCTACGACATCGACTACGATTATATCCCGACCCTGGGCATGGAAATGGCCCGCGGGCGTAATTTTTCGAAAGAATATGGTACTGATTCTTCGGGAATAATCGTCAACGAAACCGCTGTCAAAACTTTCGGCTGGACGCCCGAGAATGCGATGGACAGGATCATCACCCGCAACGACAGCGAGGGCAAAAAGGCCACTTACCGCGTAATTGGCATTGTGAAAGACTTCCACTTCCGATCCATGCACGAGCAAATCGGCCCTTTGGTAATGACATTGAACAACGGCTGGGGTTGGATGATGGTCAAGGCCCGCAGCGGGGACGTTTCCGGACTGCTGGCTTCCATGAAAAAGAACTGGGAAGGTTTCCATCCCGATATGCCTTTCAGCTACACCTTCCTGGATGAGCGCTTCAATGAAACCTACAAGGCAGAGCAGAAAACGGGGCAGATCCTCGGCACATTTGCGGGGCTTACCATCTTTGTAGCCTGTCTGGGACTGTTCGGACTCGCTACATTTACGGCCGAGCAGCGTACCAAGGAAATCGGCGTGCGCAAGGTTCTGGGCGCCTCGGTGGCGGGCATTATCGCATTGCTTTCCAGGGACTTTCTGAAACTGGTGGTGATCGCACTGCTGGTGGCCACGCCGGCAGCCTGGTGGCTGATGGACCGCTGGTTGCAGGAATTTGCCTATAAAATCGATGTTACCTGGTGGATGTTCGCGTTGGCAGGCGCATTATCGGTGCTGGTGGCGCTTTGCACGATCTCATACCAGTCCGTGAAAGCTGCGCTGATGAACCCGGTCGAATCCCTTCGTTCGGAGTAGCCGGTGGATCGAAATAAACTATTTGAATAATAAATAGTTATTACTTTCAAACCCGGGTCGCATGCAGCTTTGCATCCGGCCCGGGTTTTCTGTTTTAATCCAAACAACCGGTCGCCCATGGAAGCTACGATCCGCTGTAAAATCATCCGCCATACCCATGTTTTTCAACCGGGCAATGTCATCGAAGTAAGGCGGCGTATTTTGGAAAAATCTGGAAACCAGCCGGAATCGGGCTATTTTATACCTGATACCGGCGACGGCACCCCGGGGATTATCCCTCTTAATGCTGCCGAACAACTCGCCGAAATGCCGGCAACGGAGCATGCATATTACGGTAAATGCATGCTGACGAGTGTTTCCAATGTCTGGCCGGACAGCAGCGAAAACACCGGAGACGGCCAAGCAGGCAACATAAAACCTGAAAATGTGCGGGTTATACATTATGCCGACTGTCAGCAACTCGTATTTCACATGCCGCAATATGCGTGGGATGCAGGTACGTTCCGCCTCACCAACACGTGTTCGCAGGAAGTGATCGAGGAGAAGCCCGTGCGCGAGCGGCTCAACGGAGGCACCATGATTTTGACCAACACACTCCCCTACCCACCGGGCTTCTACACGATCGAAGCTACCTGGCCCGATGGCTGGACGCACCGTATCCGGTTCATCAAATTCACGGAAGGCTTTCCCAAAGTGCCGTTTGAGAAAGCGCCTGCCAACATTATCCGCGCTATCCGGAACGATGAGGTGCATTTACTACCCTTGCCGGAAGAGAAAACCATTCCCGGACTGACGGCCGGCGGCATCCGGATACCCGAAAATGTTAATCGGCCCGACGATGAACCTAGCTATACCGCGCCGCCTTGCAGCCTGCCCGCATTGCGCGACAGCGATGATCCCCGCTTGCAGGATTATAATGGCATAGAACCGACTCCGGAAATCGATGTCGAGAAATTTAAGAGGGAAATTATGAGCCGTTTTTTTCCAAAGCTGGAATACACGCAGGATGGCCGCGGCGGCAGCATTTACTACACCGAGGGCGCGATCAGGATCGAGTTTGGCTGGGAATTTGGTGGGGGCAACAGCGTGGTCATTATTTTTATTCCTGAAAAAAAATATTGGGAAGCGCAGACCGGCACACCGCTTCACCGCCGCGATGAAATCCTTGAATTCCTCTGCGAGCAGGTCATTCGTGACCAGGCGCCGGGCTGCAAACCCAAAATGTACGAAGACGCGATCAGCATTGTGCGCTAATGCTTTGGAATGGTTATTGATATTAATGCGCCATCATCAAACCAATGACCACAATGGCACAAAATTCAGAAACCATCGAAATCCTGAACGACCTGATCCTGATCAACAACGACCGGATCGCCGGGTATGAAAAAGCAGAAGCCGAAGCAAACGACCTGGAAAATGACCTGAGGGCAATGTTTCACAACCTCGCGGACGAGAGCCGCGCGAATGTACTCGACCTGAAATCGCATGTGACACGCCTCGGCGGCGAGCCGGCCACCGGTACCATGCTCTCGGGCAAGTTGTACCGCGTGTGGATGGATATCCGCGCGACATTCACCTCCGACAACCGCCGGGCCGTCCTGGAAAACGCCGAAACAGGTGAGGACGCTGCGAAAAAAGCCTACGAAGAGGCATTGCAATCCAACGATCTCCCCGCCGACATCCGCCAGCTGCTCCTGAGCCAGTTCACCGCCATCCAGTCGGCCCACGACACGATCAAAACCGATCGCGACCGGCAGCGCGACGTCTCCAAATATCCGCTGACGACATAGTGAGAGCCCCGAAAGGGGCTTTTTTTATGTAGCAGATATTCAGACACTTAAAACTTTTTTCATCTTTTTTCCTAAATTCCTGTAACCTTTCCCATTCCCCGCAGTTACCACATCAAAATCACGAAAACAAAGAGCGACGCATTGAATACCCTGACCGACAATTCGCTGATGCTCCGGGTGAAAACCGGGGACCTGGATAAGATGGGCTTGCTCTTTGAGCGGTATAACCGGCCGCTGTTCGGATTTTTTTACCACATGACCCACAAGGCCGACCTCAGCGAGGACCTCGTTCAGAATGTGTTTTACAGAATGCTCAAATACCGGCACACATTTGCCGGGGAGGGGGAGTTCCGGACGTGGATGTACCACCTCGCCAGAATTGTCCTCAACGACTCGGTGAAGCAAAACAGGTCATTTAACTTTTATGATGTGAACGAGGTAGCCGACCGCCTTGGAGGAGGAACCCTGGCCGATGAAAGTCTCGAAAAGCAGCAGGACAAAGATTTCCTGCACGAAGCCATGGGCGCATTAAGCCCCGAATACCGCGAGGTACTGATATTGAGCCGATTCCAGGAAATGAAATATGACGAAATCGCCAAAGTGCTGAATATCAACGAAGGAACAGTGAAGGTGCGGGTCCACAGGGCATTAGGGGAATTGAAGAAAAGGTTTTTTACAAATGAAAGACGATAAGGAGATGAACTGCGAATATACCAAAGGCAAGCTGACGGATTGGCTCAACAATAACCTCGAAAGGGACGAGCAAATGGAGGTTAACCGGCACCTGTCCGAGTGCGGGGACTGCCAGGAGGCGTTTGCTGCCGACAAGCAGATCTGGGACGGGATGGCGAAAATCCGGATACCAGAGCCGAAGGAGGAGATGCGTACCAATTTCTACGCTATGCTCGATGAGTTCAAAGAGGCAGAAAAAGCCGCGGCGCGGTTCTCGTTCCAAAGCATGATGGAAAGCATCCGGGAGTTTGTGGTGCCGCAATGGACGGTGCAGGTCGGTTTCAGCCTGCTGCTGGTCGGCCTGGGATGGGTGATCGGCAACCGCACGAGCCGTAGTAAAGTCGACGCCACCGCCTACCAGCAACAGATCGAGACGCTGGCGAGCCAGGTACAGGATATGAAAAGCACCATGATGCTTTCGCTGCTGGAAAACCCTTCGGCCACTGAGCGGCTTCGTGCGGTAGGTTACACAAGCGAGATCATGCACGCCGACAATCGTGTCCTGGAAGCGTTATTTGCCACCTTAAACAACGATCCTAACGTAAATGTGCGGCTCGTCACGCTCGAAGCGCTCACGCAATATGCGGGAGACGCGTCCGTACGGGAAGAGCTTGTCAAATCCCTCGCATTGCAGGACTCGCCGATGGTACAGGTGGCGCTGGCCGATGTGATGGTGAAGTTGCAGGAAAAACGTTCGGTCAAAGCATTGAAAACGCTGCTTCAAAAAGAAGACCTGAACGACCTCGTGAAAGTTAAAATTCAACAGACCATCAAAGATCTTTCATAAACCATAATCAACTGTTAGCCATGAAATATTTTGCAATCCCCCTGCTGGCGGGAGCAGTGCTCTGCTGTACCCAGGCCCCGGCCCAGAAGCTCGAACACAAGGAGCACGTCAGCAAAGAGTTTACCGTCGCCGGACAGGCGGCGAAGAATGTGCTCGCGATTTACAATATCAACGGCTCCATCAAAGTGGAAGGCTATAACGGCGATAAAGTAGTGTTGGAAATCGATAAGAAGATCACCGCCAAGACGCAGGATGTGCTCGACCAGGGTAAGGCCGAATTCAAACTGGAAATCGCGCAAGACGCCGACAGCATTATCGCCTACATCGCCAACCCGTTCGACTCGCGCCCCAATCGCGGTCGCCGCAACTGGGAAGGGCCGAGGATCCAGTACGATTTCGAGCTTGATTTTACCGTAAAGGTGCCCTACTCGCTCAACTTGCAGATTTCGACCGTCAATGGCGGCGATATTACCGTGAACGACGTCACCGGCTCGCTGGGCGTCCGTAATGTGAATGGGGCTATCAAAGTCGTGAACGCCAAAGGAAAGGCCGATATGCACACCATTAACGGCAACGTGGAGGTCAATTTCCTGACTGTTCCGCCCGGCGAATCGGATTTCAAGACGCTGAACGGCGATATCAAGATCACCTACCCTGCCGCGCTGTCGGTCGACTGTCAGTTCAAAACCTTCCACGGCGATTTCTTTACCGACTTCCCGAATGTGGAGCGGCTCCCGGTGAGGGTTGTCAAAAATTCTGAAAGTCGGGACAACAAAACTGTTTACAAGCTCAGCACCGAAACGTTTATACGCATCGGCAGCGGAGGGAACACCTACAAATTCGAAACATTCAATGGCAATATTTATCTTAAAAAACAATCATAGCAAAATGAAAACCCCGCGTATTTTAGCCCTCGCAGCATTCACAGCATTTACCGCGATTTCGGCTCCGCTGATGGCCCAGGGCGATTTGAAAGAACAACTGACGATCCCCCTGAGCGACCCCGCCAAACCCGGCACGCTTAAAGTTCACCTCGTCACCGGCTCCATCCGCGTGACCGGGTACAACGGCAACCAGGTGGTGATCGATGCGAGCACAAAGCAGCCCGACAAGCCCGAAAAGCCGAAGGAAAATGGGGAAGGAATGAAACGCATTTCCAAAAACGGCGCCCTGGATATTTCGGCTACCGAAGAAAACAATGTCGTTAACGTAAGCTCCAAGCTCTTCAATACCAAGATGGAATTGAATATCAAAGTACCGATGAAGTTCTCGCTGAACGTAGGTACGGTGAACGACGGAGATATTCTCATCGAAAATGTGGATGGCGAAATGGAGATCACCAACGTAAACGGCGATATCCGCCTGACGAACATCTCGGGTTCTGCCGTCGCCAACACAGTGAACGGCCTGTTGAAGGCGAATTTTAAAACCGTCGCCGCAAAATCACCGATGGCATTCTCCACCCTGAACGGCAATGTGGATGTAACCCTGCCCGCGACCGCCAAGTTTGACGTCAAACTGAAATCCGACCGCGGCGAGATTTACAGCGACTTCGATGTGGACGTCGACAAGGCGACTCCGCAAGCTACCAAAACCGCGAAGGACGGTATGTACAAGGTGAGCATCGAAGACTGGGTAAAAGGCAAGGTCAACGGCGGCGGCAGCGAGATTATGATGAAGAATATGAACGGGGATATTTTCGTCAGGAAAGCGAAGTAACCTCCCCTGTGGCAATACCCACGCCTCTGGCAGATCGTCTGTCAGAGGCGTTTTTATTGGCCTGTACGGAAATTTTTGCCGCGTGCATGCGGCTACCCGATTGTCGCGCCGAGTTCGGTGAGCATTTTTTGAAGGTCGTCGAGCTTTTTCGTCTTGACGGAAGCCATAATCTGCCCGGTCGTAGCTTCGGCTGTGGCGATTGCTTCGAGGTAAATCTTCCTGCCGGCGTTGGCCAGTTTCACATACGACACCCGCGCATCGCGGCTGTTCGCTTCCCGTTTTACATACCCCAGCTTCTCCAGCGGCGACAGCATCCGCGTAATCCCGGAAGCCGTGAGCCCCACCTTTTCGGCGACATCCGTACGTCGCAATTTCTCGTCCTCAGCATTCGCCAGGTGATGCAAAATCATGAATTCATTGAGGCTGATACCATGGTTTTGCAGCCTCGCATCGAAGCGTTTTGTCATGATTGTCTGAACGATAGTGAGGTTTAGAAACAGTTTCAGTTCCTGAGAAATGGTTGACATAAATTTGAAATGTATTTGATTTATAGTTGATATATATTTGAGTAATCAAGTATTATGCAAATATAATAAGCAATCAGGGAATTGAAATACAATCAGTTACTATTTTTAAAAAAGCGCACAAAAAAGCCCGCAGCATAATGCCGCGGGCTACAAATCCTGATAAAGATTGGTTTAATTCGCTCTCGCCAGTTGTACTTCCAGGCGAATGTCTACATTGCGTTCGTTGCCATTGTAGCGCGAGTTGTAGCCGCCGGTACCGATGCCTACTCCCATGCCGCCACCCATTCCGATACCGCCTCCGAGGCCGATGCCGATCCGTGGGCTGAAACCTGAATTGGAGGATGATTGTCCATCAACTTTAATGCTCAATCCCATCATAGAAGTCTCGCGTGCATTCACATTCATGAGCGCGAAAGGGATCGCGATCTGCTCGGTGAGCTCGCCATTGCGGTCCATTGCAATGTGCGATTTAATGCTTCCGTCCGGCTGCACGAGGTCGATCAGGCGCTGGCCTTCCCGGTCTTTCCAAACCGCTTCCTTGTTGTAGGAATCAAGGAGCAGATCGAGGCCAAGACTGTTCGGCAGATCGGTTTCAACGCGGCGTAATGCTTTACGGTCTTCCTTCATCACGACGGGAAAAGTAAGCGCATAACCTTCCTTTTTTTGTCCTTCGGGGCTGAAAGCGATTTTAAGACCGCTGCTCAATATGTTCTGGATCGTGTTGGGATCTTTCGTTTTGAGCGTAATGTACACATACTGGTCGTCATTGATGATTCCGTATCTGAGTCGCGACCGCTGATCCTGCTGGTCCGGCTTGATTTCATCCACATAGGAGAACGGTGCATTCCATTTTGACTCGTAGGGCATCGTCTTGGACGAACTGCAACCGCCCAGGGCTATTAACAGTAGCAATGACCAACTGTTTTTGATCGTTTTCATTTGTTATTTATCAATTAGAATTACTCTTTCTACAACGAAATCCTGCAAATAATCATTACGAAAAGATGCTGCAAATCGTTGCACTTTAAACCTCTGACACGTTTGCCGTCGTTAAGGTTGAAAGCAGCAAGTCTATTTTCTGATGTAGTTTCTCAGGTTCGAACGGCTTCGAAAGCGTATCGTTCATACCTGCTTCGAGTGCCTGGGCTACTTCCTCGGGCAATACCGTGGCCGAAAGCGAGAGGATCGGCGTCGTTACGCGCAGCTCTTCACGTGCAAAACGGGCAGCCTGAA
>CBIHPQ010000287.1:0-9037 GCA_966211825.1 uncultured Dyadobacter sp.
TTCGATCTCCGCTGCCGGATCAGTGTTTTAAACGTAAATGTAAACAGTAAAGTTACGCAAATCCCCAAACAACCGTACAAATGCCCGGTATCAGTGTGCAAGCGGGGATTTGTCGGGTCCGATAGCGATGCCCATCATCCGCATCAGTTCGGATGCGTTGAAACTCCGGCAGATGCCTTCGTGTAAACGGTAGTCGAAATGCAGCTGGCCGTTCTCCACATCCGACCGGAAATGGAAGTTATGAATGTAATTTTCGGTCGCACCCCATTCGCCGAGTTCGAGGTCGTGGGTCGATACCATACCGGATGCTTTTTTGGAATGCAGCTGCCGGATGAGCGCTTCCGCGCCGCGGTGACGGTCGGCCGAGTTGGTACCCTTCAAAATCTCGTCCAGAAGATAAAAAACCGGCGTTTCTGCATGCTCGTCCGATAATCCGAGAAGCTTACGCAGCCGTTTAAGCTCTGCATAGAATGACGATGTACTCTCTTCGAGCGAATCCTGCGTACGCATGCTGCTGAACACCCGCACGGGCGAGCACGTAAATGCGCCCGCACTCACAACCGCGCCCATTTGAGCGAGCACGAGGTTTAGTCCGATGGTGCGCAAAAATGTGCTTTTCCCGGACATGTTCGAGCCGGTGACGAGGATGGTCTTGCCGGTGCCCTGCATGGCAAAATCGTTGCTGATCCGTTTCGCAACGGCAATCAGCGGGTGGCCCAGCGCGGAGGCGGCAATCGTAACTTCGGAACTGTCCGGCACCTGCGGGACAATGTATTCCGGGTTCGCAAATGCGTGGCCAGAGAGGCTGTTCATGGCCTCAGTATCGGCCAGCACATCGAGCCAGTCGGTAAGATGCTGGTGGTGCGACGACTTCCAGTTTTCAAGGCCATGGAGGACATGCATATCCCATAGCGTGGGGATGCCCACAAAAATGGCAAAATAGGGGTTGTTGCGGTAATCGAGCTTCTCGAACAGGTTACCGGCCTTCGCCAGCGCAGCCGACGATCCCGCGATCCTTTCTTTCCGGGATCGCCACCAGGCCGATTGGTAGGGCGCCGATTCCGCTTTTTGCAACAAGTCCGAATACGCAGTAAGCGTACGGCCCATCGACGTCGTGCGGTTGGCGAGCACTTTCACGAATTCCGCATATCGGCCCAGTATGACAAGGTGAATTGGAAGGCTTGCCAGCAGGGCAATACCCGGGACTATACCAGTGAAATAGAGTACCGCAATGACAAGCGTCACCACCGGGTACCAGCGCCAGGGTAATGTACTCTTCAATGGCGCAGGAAATGTTTCAGCAACCCATTCCTGGAACTCGCGAACGTGTTTGGCGGCATGCTCGTGGAGCAACGCGGTCGCTTCCCAGCCCTGGATCAGTTCTGGATGCTGGCTGAAATCGGTGGCGGCGGCTTGCCGCAGGCTTACCTCGGTGGCATTTGCCGGATTTTTGAGCCAGTTGGCCAGCCGGCGGCTTCCCTCGGCGGTACGGGTACGGTTAAGGAGTTTGAAAAGCGAATATTCCCCGAAAATATCGAGGTCATCGGAATAGTTATGGTCTTTTTCACGGAATTCGGCCCCTGTATCGGGCCTTTTGAAACGCAGGTCGAGGCGGGCGAGCTCGTCGTCATTGATGGCGACGAGGTTCCGCTGAAAATTACGGTTCTGACGGGCTTCCTGCTGCTTCCGCATGAGTAGCAGAAAGATGGTCAGGAATACTAAAATGCCTATTCCCCAATAGGCAATGCCCGTTTTGTTCCAAACTACGGCCAGGATCACCATACCGGCGAATGTCGCCAGCCTTAGCAGGGCTATATTTTTAAATCGTTCATGTTCAGTCTGTTCCGCAATTGCCGCTTTTTCTTTTTGTGTTTGAAAAAATGTGCGCGATGCGGAGAGACCTGGATCAGCGTTTTTCATGAAAGGTTTTCAGCTGTTTCAAATTGGAGTTTAATGAGATTGGCGTAAACGCCGCCGGGGATGGTGCTCAAAGCCTGATGCGTGCCCGATTCGGCGATCCGGCCTTCGCGCAGGACGTAGATCATATCGACCTTCCGGATCGTAGCCAGCCGGTGGGCGATGACAATGGTCGTGCGGTTTTTCATTAATTCATCCAGCGCCACCTGCACCAGCTTTTCCGATTCAGCATCGAGCGAACTTGTAGCTTCGTCGAGAATGAGGATTTTAGGGTCTTTTAAAATGGCCCTGGCAATGGCAACGCGCTGCCGTTGGCCGCCGGAAAGCTTAATGCCTCTTTCACCGACAATCGTTTCAAAACCTTCCGGAAAAGTATCGATGAATTCCAGCGCATGGGCGCGGCGCGCGGCGTCCACAATGGCTTCCCGCGTTGCGGACGGCTTCCCGTAAGCGATGTTTTCGTAGATCGTCCCGCCAAAAAGCATTACTTCCTGTGGTACGATCGCGATGTTTTTCCTTAATGCCGAAATACCATATTCCCTCACAGGCTTGCCGTCGACGAGGATTTCGCCGGACTGGTATTCGTAAAAACGCATGAGGAGCTGTACAATGGTCGATTTGCCGGCACCGCTGTAACCTACCAAGGCAATTTTTTCGCCCGCCCGAACGTCGAGTGAGACGCCTTTCAACACCGGAAGATCAGCACGCGATGGGTAAGCGAAATGCACATCCTGGTAAGTCACCCGACCTTCGATCTGCCCGGCTACTGCATTCTGCGCATCGTCGACGGAGACTTCGGACGTTTCGTCCAGGATCTCGAAAATGCGTTCGGACGCACCGACCGTCCGGTTGATCTGTGCGTACAAATCGCCCATTCCGCTGATCGACGCCCCGATGAAGGTGGTGTAGAGGATAAATGTGAAAAGATCCGATAACCCGAACTCGCCGGCCTGGACCAGTGCAGCTCCGTACCAGATCACGCCGACGATCCCGCCGAACATCGCAAATATGATAAAGGAAGCAAAACCGCCCCTGAACCGCGCTGCGTAGAGCGTCAGGTCCACAACGCGGCCGAGGATTGTCCGATACCGGTTGATTTCGAGCGGTTCATTGGTAAATGCCTTCACCACATTAACGGATTGCAGGGTTTCTTCTACCACCACATTCGCCGCCGCCAGCTGGTCCTGCGCCTTGCGTGAGAGGCGGCGTGTGTGGCGCCCGAAGAATACCGAAGCGATCCCGAGCACAGGCACCGTCGCGAGCATGAAAAGCGTCAGTTTCCAGGAGGTATAGAACAGAATGGACATCCCGACGATCAGCGTGGCAGCCTGCCGGAACAATTCCGCCAAGGTAAAGGAAAGGAGCCCTGCCAGTTGGGATACATCGGAGGTAATGCGGCTTGTAAGCTCGCCTACGCGGCGTTCTTCAAGAAATGGGACCGGTAATGTGATGATTTTGCTGAAAACATCCAGACGGATATTGTTAACAGCTTTTTCACTGACTTTGGAAAAAAGATAGATCCTGAAAAATGAGAAGATAGCCTGCCCCAAAAGAACGACGAAGAGAAGCAGGGTGATCTGGTTGATCGTAAAGGTCGATTTTCCCTCAATTACCTCGATAATGCTCCCGACGAGCTTCGGGAATGCGAGCGATGTAGCCGTCGACAATGCAAGGAACAGCATCCCGGCCGCAAATGTCGTGCGGTAGGGGCGCAGGTAGCGCAACAGGTGAAGCGTAATTTTCAGACCTTCCCATTTGATTTTTTTTACTGCAAATGGAGATGGTTGTTCCTTGTCGGGCAATGCTTTGCCGTTTTCATTGTTGGCCATTAGATCTGATTAGGTGCACCGGAAATTAGTTTCAACCCGGTTTTGATGAACATGGATAGCTAGCCTGCAAAAGTAAGCAATAATTCAAACGCCTCCGGGCAGGACTATTCCGGGCAGGATCCTGCGGGCAGTACCATCCCGTGCATTGCCACTTCGGAAGGGCATTGTCACCAAGTTTACGTGCGATTATGGCTAAAAATGCATAATTTTTCAATGAACGGACGATGTGCCTTTTTGCCGGTTTGAAAAATGTTGTAAAAAACTTGCAAACCCCAGGCAACCCTGGTTTCGGATTCGACGTATTGGTTGAAAAAAGCGAATAGCATGCCCGAGTATAACTCCGCCGTTCTTCAAGAACTACTCGACGGCTGTTTACAAAAAAACCGCCGCAGTCAGGAGCTGTTGTATAAGCAGTTCTACGGCTATGCTATGAGCATTTGTTTACGCTATACACGCAGCCGGGAAGAGGCGAAAGAAATACTCAACGATGGATTCCTGAAGGTCTTCACGAAACTGGAAAGTTTCGATGTAAACCGACCATTTAAAACCTGGTTGAGCAGAATCATGATTAATACAGCCCTCGATCATTACAGACAGGAAGTTCGCAGAGATGTTTTTGACGACGTGGAGGTGGCGGAACAGGTGTCCGTCGACGAAACGGTTATCAGCAAGCTTTCCCATGAAGAGCTGGTAGGACTGATCCAGCGCCTGACACCGGCATACCGGCTGGTATTCAGTCTATCGGTTGTTGACGGTTACACACACGAAGAAATTGCAGAACAACTGAATATTTCGGTTGGAGCGTCAAAATCCAATTTGTCGCGTGCAAGGGAAAAGTTGAGAGAAATGTTATCCAAGATTAATATTGACGACTATGATAGAGTTGCCAGATGACGAACTGGACAAGCTCTTCAGAAAGTCATCAGAAGAGCTTGATCCGACATACGAACCCGATGACTGGAATGACCTGCGGAAACGACTCGATCAGCAGGATGGAAGAAATCCGGCCGGGTGGTGGAAGAAATGGTGGCCGCTGGGCGTGCTGGCGCTGCTGATACCGGCGGGGATTGTACTTTACTCTTTTGAAGGGGAGAATGGAGGAAAGGGAGAAGGGAGGAAGGTGAAGTCGGAAGTTGTCGGGGGTGAGAAGAGTGGAGCTAAGAAGGACGAAGGAACCGAGAGCGGTGTGACAGTGGATGGAGGGGTGACGCGTGATGGCGGGGAGTCAGGTATTGCCGACTCAGAAAGGCTCCGGAAGGGGGCTGAGGGTACGAGGGAGGAAAATGCGAGCCTTGACAATGAAAACAGGCTTGCAGATAACGGGAATGAAGTTGCCGTAGGCAGCCAAAAAGATATTAAGAACAAACTGAGAGCCAGTGGAAAAGAGGCTGGTAAATCTTCCTCAAAATCAGGATTGAATGCTGCCGAATTAAATGGCAGAAAACTATTGCCCCGGAGCCGATCTAAGGCAGGCGGAGTGTACTTAGAGCCTAACCGCTCAAAAGTGGAAGGAGGCGACGGGGCTCTTTCTATTAATACAAAAACGCCGCGCAGGGAATCGGCGAAGGCGACGGGTTCGGAGGCCGGTAATGAACCTGCGACGAGGCCCGACGGGAACCGGGCAAGCGATGCCACTACGGAAGAGCAGAATGCAGCTGCCGACAAGGAACGTGCCGCGACCTCCGCTGGCGAACCGGTGACTGCATCTGCCGAAGCGTACCGTACATTGATTTCTGCGGCCGCATTGAGTGGTAAGGGCTTGACATGGAATGCATTGGTGCTGCCCGGGATTTCGAACCCCGTTCAGGAAATTGCCGAACCGCCGAAACCGGGCCGGCCATCGATGTCCGCGGACGACCAGCCGCTGGTCGCAGTCAGATTTGGTTATTCGCCGGATCTGAGCACAGTAGGGTTGAAGAATTTTTCGAAGCCGGGGACTTCGGTTTCGCTGTTGGTAGAGTATTCGGTTTTGCCAAGATTGTTTTTGCAGAGTGGGGCCGTTTGGAGCAGAAAGGACTATTATGCTCCCTCAGATGCCTACAAATTACCGAAAATCCCGCATGTATACCTGTCACCCATGACCGGTATCGATGGCGTCTGTAAAGTACTTGAGGTACCGATCAATTTGAGATATGATATAACCTCGGGACAGCGGTCGCGCTGGTTCGCAGGCGCGGGTTTCTCATCCTATCATATGAATAGCGAGAAGTATAAATATAATTACGTGAACCCGAATGACCCTAATGCAATCAAATATCCGGACTGGAGTGGAAAAACGGGCTGGTACTGGTTTAGCCATGCCAATGTCTCGGCCGGTTACGAATATCGGATATCCCGTAAGCTCTCCCTGCTTGCCGAGCCGTCCATCAGGGTACCGCTAAAACGCGTCGGTTACGGAAACGTGAATCTTATTACCACAGGCCTTTGGCTTTCAGTGCGCTACACCCCTGTTTTCAAGTGAGCACTATGCCCACATTATTATTGAATTATATCTACTAATTAATTTATTCACTATGAACTCAATTGAAAAAGGAAGCATGAAAAGAGGCGAATTCCTGAGAAGCCTCGGGTTGAGTACCTCAACGTTAATGGCATTCTATTGCCTGGGCACCACAATGACGGCCTGTGGCTCCAAAGATGATGATCCCAATCCGGATCCGGACCCAAATCCCGGTGGCAGTTCGGGAATTACGGGCACAACGACAGGCAGTAACATCAACTTTACCGTCGATTTGACCAATGCTTCGTACAGCGACCTGAAAACGGCGGGAAACGCTAAGATAATCGGAGACGTGCTCGTGGCTTTGCCAACAACCGGCAGTTATGTGGCTTTGTCCAAGATATGTACACACGAAGGGAATCCGGTGGGGTACCGGAAAGCACAAAATGATATTCAATGCCCCAGCCATCTTTCGGAATTCACATTGACGGGGACGGTAAAGCAAGGACCCGCGACTAATCCCCTCAAAACGTATACTGTAACCGTTTCCTCCGACGGCAATACTTTAACCGTGAAAGCTTAATCCGCATTGACCATGAAAGTACTCCGCCTACTCGCGATGTTGATGTGTTCGTCAACAGTTTTATATGCACAGGATGACTTGCTGAATGAGCTGTCGAAACAGGACAGCGCCCAGACCGTTCCCGTATCCGCCACTTTCAAATCGACGCGTGTCGTGAATGGTCAGTCGGTAGAAACGATGAAGAAAAAGCACCTCGATTTCCGGATCTCCCACCGTTTCGGGAAACTGAATTCAGGCGCTTACCAGTTCTTCGGGCTCGACCAGGCTACGATGCGTCTGGGTTTCGAATACGGGCTAACCGACGACCTGGAAATAGGGGTCGGCCGCAGCACGTCGCAGAAAGTCTATGATTTTTTTGCCAAATATAAATTGTTGAAACAAACCTCCGGAGCGAGAAATATCCCGGTATCGATTACGCTGTTTGGCGGAACGGGCGTGGCTACGGTGGATAAGGAGCGCGAGTTTCAGGACAAGCTGTACTATACGGGCCAGGTGCTCATTGCGCGGAAATTCGGGGAGCGGTTATCACTCCAATTGTCGCCAACTTATCTGTACCGAACCATGCCGGATGTGACGGGCGACGAGAAAATCCTGCTTGCTGTGGGTATAGGCGGCCGTTTCAAGCTTTCAAAACGTGTTTCGCTGAATGGGGAGTACTTTTACACGGCCCGCGAAAAGAACACGGTTACGGCTCCTTACCACGATTCAATGTCGTTCGGCGTCGATATCGAAACCGGCGGCCACGTTTTCCAGCTGCATTTTACCAATTCGCTGGGCATGATCGAAAAACAGTTTATCGGCGAAACGACCGGAAGCTGGGGCAAAGGGGATGTCCATTACGGGTTCAACATTTCCCGTACATTCAGCTTTGACAAGAAGAACAAGAAGCAGCCAAACTGATCCAACTATGAAACTGCATTTTTCCCGCGTGGCCTGCATGGCCATGTTCAGTACCGCTTTGCTCTCCGGAAATGTTTTTGCACAAATGTTCTCCACTTCCGGCGGCAATACTAAGTTCTCGGCGTCGACACCTTTGGAAAATATCGAGGCAGAGAATAAAAAGTCGCAGGTGATCCTGAACACGGCCAACGGCGAGATCGCGATCCGGATGAATATGCGGGAATTTGTTTTCCCTAATAAACTCATGCAGGAGCATTTCAACGAAAACTATATCGAATCGGAAAAATATCCGACGGCTACTTTTTCAGGGAAGGTCGATAAGGCGCCGGATTATACCAAAGACGGGAATTACGACGTATCGGCGACCGGGAAATTCACGGTTCATGGTGTTGCCAAGGAACGGACGATCAAGGGAAAGATGAAGATTGAGGGCGGCAAGATCACGGTCAGCTCCGATTTCGAGGTCGCGCTGGTCGATCATAACATTGAAGTGCCAAGTGTAGTTTTTGTGAAAATCGCGCAGATTATCAAGGTGAAGGCGCAATATGCTTTGGCTCCGTATAAAAAATGATAAAGACCTGCGGTCCGGCGCCGGACTGCAGGTCTTTATTATAACTGTGGGGTGTTGCAGACTTGGTAAGCCTTTCTTGAACTTGCCAAGTCTTTTTCTTTATCTTCTTCTGCGGCGTCGGGAAGGTTTTCTTTTGCGGACAACCTTCTTTTTTACCGGTGCTTTCCGGACCGTTGTTTTACGGACGGGCGCAGCAGCTACTGCTTCTTCTTCCTCCTCATCGGCGGTGGCTTCGTCGGCTGTTGCAGGCATTTCTGTAATCGCCACGGTTTCATTTGTCTCCTTCTGATCCACGTATGGCAGGCGCACAGCCGCTATTTGCTCGATATTCGACGTGTTTTCGATCGGGCGCAAGCGGTATGCGTATGTGTACGTGCGTGCCGGCAGCAGGTACGCGTCGTGCACGCGCGGCGACCAGCTATCATCCCCGCCCAGGCCCATTTGCGCCAGGTCGATATTGACGACCGTCGAGGTACCGCGGCTTAATACTGCTGCACGGCGTTTGGCGGCGAGCAGGTCTTTGTCCGTATAATCGTGTACGTTGAAATTGAATGCAGTGTCGCTCAGCACGAGGAGGCCGACGCCTTCCTGGTTGGTTACACTCGCCCAGCGGACATCGGTTTTGTTGCCGTTTTCCTGCGGGGCAATGTAAGGGAAATGCTGTTCAGCAACTGTTCCTGTATAAATACCCACCTTGCCGCTGGCTTTGCGATCGGCGTAGGTTTCGTGCGGGCCGTTGCCGTACCATTGTGTTTTGGTGAATGTAGCGGGCATTCTCAGCTGTATTCCGACTTTGG
>CBIHPQ010000288.1:0-8982 GCA_966211825.1 uncultured Dyadobacter sp.
AGAACCATAAGCAGGTTCTTCAGGGGTTGATCAACAAAGCGGACAAGCGCATCGCTGAGATTAAATCAGGCGAAAAGCCGGCACTGACCCCGGATGCGAATGCGAAGTATTATGCAGAGGTGGTTATTGACCTCGATGTGATCGTGGAGCCAATGATTGCGGATCCTGATGTGAATAATAAAGAAGTATCCAAGCGTTACACCCACGATACCATTCGTCCGCTCTCTTTCTATGGGGAAGATAAAAAGGTAGACCTTGGCTTCGTCGGCTCATGCATGGTTCATAAGGGAGACTTGAAAATTGTTTCTCAAATGCTTCGGAATTTGGAGGAACAGCAGGGTAAGGTTGAGTTCCATGCGCCGCTCGTGGTGGCAGCACCTACTTATAATATTATTGAAGAGTTGAAAAAAGAAGGTGACTGGGATGTATTGCAGAAATACTCCGGCTTCGAATTCGACGACAATGCACCGAAAGTTGCTGCACGCACCGAGTACGAAAATATGATGTACCTGGAACGCCCCGGCTGTAACCTTTGCATGGGTAACCAGGAAAAAGCGGCCAAAGGTGATACCGTTCTGGCAACCTCTACCCGTCTTTTCCAGGGAAGGGTCGTAGAAGATTCGGAGCGTAAAAAAGGAGAGTCGCTGCTCGCATCCACACCGGTTGTGGTGCTTTCGGCAATCCTTGGGCGCATTCCTAATGTGGAAGAATATAAAGCCGCAGTAGTCGGCATTGACCTGACAAAGTTCGCACCTCCTGTTAAGCAATTGAGCAGGTAGTTACTGGTGGTACAGTTGTTGATACGTGTTAATGTGTAATCATTAATTTGATAGATATGGCTTTTGATTTAGATATGATTAAGGGCGTTTACGCCCGCATGGAAGAAAGAGTGGAAGCTGCCCGTAAGATTGTGGGCAGGCCTTTGACCCTGGCGGAGAAAATTTTATACTCTCACTTGTGGGAAGGAACCCCGACCCAGGCCCACGAACGCGGCAAATCGTATGTAGATTTTGCTCCTGACCGCGTTGCGATGCAGGATGCAACCGCACAAATGGCGCTTCTGCAATTCATGCAGGCAGGCCGCCCGAAAGTGGCAGTACCTTCTACCGTTCACTGCGACCACCTTATCCAGGCCGAAGTGGGTGCTGTACAGGATTTGAAAAATGCCGTAGATAAAAATAAAGAAGTATACGACTTCCTGTCATCTGTGTCCAATAAGTATGGTCTGGGTTTCTGGCGGGCTGGTGCGGGTATCATCCACCAGGTTGTTTTGGAAAACTACGCATTCCCCGGCGGCATGATGATCGGTACCGACTCGCACACGCCTAACGCGGGTGGTTTGGGTATGATCGCGATCGGTGTCGGTGGTGCGGATGCTTCCGATGTTATGTCGGGCCTTGCCTGGGAATTGAAAATGCCACGACTGATTGGTGTAAAACTGACGGGAAAACTGAGCGGATGGGCTGCTGCCAAAGACGTGATCCTTTGGGTTGCGGGCCAGCTTACCGTAAAGGGTGGTACAGGTTATGTAGTTGAATATTTCGGTGAAGGCGCAGAGAATATCTCTGCAACGGGTAAGGCAACGATCTGTAATATGGGTGCCGAGATCGGCGCTACTACGTCGATTTTCGCATACGATCATAAAAGCGCTGCTTACCTTAGAGGAACGGAGCGTGCCGACGTAGCAGATGCCGCCGACGCCGTTAGACATCTGTTGCGTTCCGATGAGGAAGTTTATGCATATCCAGCAACTTTTTATGATCAACTGATCGAGCTGGACCTTTCTACGCTCGAACCGCATGTCAATGGCCCATTCACACCGGATTTGGCGTGGCCTTTGTCGAAATTCGCGACAGCGGTGAAAGAAAACGGCTGGCCTGAGGTGCTGTCGGTAGGGTTGATCGGCTCTTGTACGAATTCGTCCTATGAGGACGTCAGCCGTGCAGCTTCCCTTGCACAACAGGCAGTTGATAAAAAGCTGAAAGTAACATCGGAATATACGATCACCCCGGGTTCGGAACTGGTTCGCTTTACCGTTGAGCGCGACGGCTTCCTGGATACATTCGCAAAAATCGGCGGCGTAGTGCTGGCCAATGCCTGCGGGCCTTGTATCGGACAATGGGCGCGCCACGGTGCCGAAAAAGGGGAGAAGAACTCGATTATCACGTCGTTCAACCGGAACTTCTCGAAACGTGCCGACGGTAACCCCAACACGCACTCATTCGTAGCTTCACCGGAGATCGTGACCGCCATGGCTATCGCCGGACGCCTTACTTTCGACCCGCGTGTTGACAAGCTTTTGAACTCCGAAGGTGTGGAAGTATTGCTAGACGAGCCGACCGGTCTTGAATTGCCTACCCGGGGCTTCGCCGTGGAAGATGCCGGTTACCAGGCGCCTGCGGAAGACGGCAGCACCGTTCAGGTGTTGGTTAGCCCCACTTCGGACCGTCTGCAACTGCTCGAACCGTTCCCGGAATGGGAAGGAACCGACCTTACCGGCTTGAAACTCCTGATCAAAGCAAAAGGCAAGTGTACAACCGACCACATTTCAATGGCCGGCCCGTGGTTGAAATACCGCGGACACCTTGATAATATCTCGAATAATATGCTGATCGGTGCGGTTAATTATTATAATGAGAAAACCAATACCATCAAAAACCAGCTGAACAACCAATACTCTGAGGTTCCGGCCGTTCAACGTGACTACAAGGCGCACGGGATCGGGACGATCGTGGTGGGTGACGAAAACTATGGAGAAGGTTCGTCCCGCGAGCACGCGGCGATGGAGCCACGCTTCCTGGGTGTACGCGCGATTTTGACCAAGTCATTCGCCCGTATCCACGAAACCAACCTGAAAAAGCAAGGGATGCTGGCGCTTACATTCGCGAATACATCAGATTACGATAAAATCCAGGAAGACGATACGATCGATATCGTTGGTTTGGAAACATTTACAGAAGGACAGCCTCTGACGATCGTGTTGCACCACAATGACGGCACCAACGAGGAATTCCCTGTAAACCATACCTATAATGCCCAGCAGATTGAGTGGTTCAAAGCAGGTTCCGCATTGAACATCATCCGCAAATCGGTGGGCGCTGCGTAGTTGAACGCATTGCCCGGTTAACAAAAAAACTCCTGCTGGTCAGGAGTTTTTTTGTTTTCAGAAACCCGGAAGCCGCGATCGCTGCCGGCTGTAAGATTGATAGAGAAAAATAAACATCCCGGTCATGATCGACACGTCGGCCATATTGAAAATGCCTGTTTGAAATAACCCGAAATTAATGTGCATGAAATCGGTGACCGAGCCGTGGACGAGGCGGTCGTAAATGTTGCCGATGCCGCCGCCGATGGCAAAACTCAATGCGAGCGCGCTCAGCCAGGTCAGGTTCTTTTTCATTAACAAATAAATCACCCCGATCAGCAAGGCGATCAGCGGCACTATCGACAGCACCATGACCTTCCACGTGCCGGGCAATGTGCTGCCGATGCTCAGGAATGCCCCTGTATTTTCAACATAGGTAATGGTGACGTAATCCCGGATGACGTGGATCGTCTGGTAAAAACCGACATTCTGCCTGATCACATTTTTAGAAATCTGGTCGCAACCGATATTGGCAACCAATACGAGGATAATGGCAATATTTCTGACGAGACGGTCTGACTTCCAATTCATTATTTAGATAGCGCTTTGATCGGCGTAAGTTTAACATCCTTGAATTCAACTTCGGAGCCTTCCGACTGCAGTGCGATCTGACCTTTCGAAGCCGTCGCATCATAGCCATAATTCACCAGCACGCCATTGAGCCATACCTTGATTGAGTTCTTAACACATTCGATCACCATCGAATTCCATTCGCCCAAAGGCTTTTCGGTGCCGTCGGTAAGGTTCGGTATGCGGCGCAGCTTGTCGCCGTTCACGCCCCATTTTTCTTTCGGCCCCCGGCGTTTCTCCATGTCGGGCACGGTAATGTCCTCCTGTATACACCAGAAATCGCCTGCATTCTGGTTCATGAGTTGTATTTCAATGGATTTGGGAAACATCTCATACAAGTCGCGTGGCTTGGAAACGAAGACCAGCGCACCGCAATTGCCCGGCTTCCCCGCGAAACGATATTGAAATGTGAACCGGAAATTCTCGTGCTGCGCGTCCGTGATCAGGTGCCCGCCGGGCGTACCCAGGCTCACGAGCAGGCCATCGCGCACGAGGAAAGGGTTCACCGCCTTCGGATCTTTGTCCATTTCGGGCACGTCGATATGCCAGCCTTTGAGGTCCTTTCCATTAAAAAGCATTTTGGATTGACAATATGCACGTTGCGATGTGACGGCGAGGGTCAGGAACAATGGGAGGAACAGTTTCTTCATGGACGGTCGATACTATTTAAAGTTTTAATGGGATTTGAACCGGAAAAATTAAGCAATAATCGCGTTAGTACGTGTATGGCCGCATTAAATGTTGGGTGAATGGATTAAATTGGGCACCATCACTTCAATTCATTTGATTAGCCCATGAAAAAACTGGCCGCTTTGCTTGCCGCTCCCATGCTGTGCTCGTACGCGTCTGCGCAGACGATCCGTTACGATGTATCCTTCCCCAATATCGTCCACCACGAAGCCCGCATTGCGCTGAGCGTTTCCGACGCGCCTCAGAAAGAGCTGGTTTTCAGGATGTCGCGTTCGTCCCCGGGCAGGTACGCGACGCACGAGTATGGGAAGAACATTTACGATGTAGCGGCATTCGACAAGTCGGGCAAACCGGTTGCGGTGCAGCGTGTGGATGGAGATGTTTACAAGATTTCAGGGATTGATGGTTTTGTGAAAGTGGAATACACGCTCTACGCCAACCATGCCGACGGAACCTATGCCGGAATCGACCCCAGCAGCGTGCATTTGAATATGCCTGCGGCATTCATGTGGGTAAAAGGCCTGGAAAAGTCCCCGATAACCGTAGGCTTCAATTTGCCTGAACATAATGCCTGGACGATCGCCACGCAGCTCAAAACAACCGGAGAACCAATAGTCTTCACCGCCCCGGACCTGCAATATTTCATGGACTCGCCTACCAAAATCGGGAAACTGACGATCAAGGAATGGACGGTACCGAATGCCGACAACAAGCCGTCGCAATTCAGGCTTGCGTTGGAAGCGAAAGGCAGCGATTCGCTCGCGACCGCGTTTGCAGGGAAGGTGAAGCGCATTACCGAAGAGGCGCGAATGGTTTTTGGTGAATTTCCGGCATTTGACAATGGCAGCTACACATTTCTGGCCAGCATTAATCCATATGTAAAAGGCGACGGTATGGAGCATCGCAACAGCACGATGATTGCCCTGCCGGTGGCATTTGACGGTTCGGATAATCTGCTAGGTGTGTTCTCCCACGAGTTTTTTCACACCTGGAACGTCGAGCGTATTCGTCCGAAAACCCTGGAACCTTTCAATTTCGAAAAGAGCAATATGAGTTTCGAACTGTGGTTTGCCGAAGGGTTTACGCAATATTATGGAGACCTGCTGCTCGAAAGGGCGGGTTTCGATTCGCTGGAAGAATATTGCCAGACGCTTACTTTGCTGGTTAATACCAAGGAAAACACCGCCGGCGCAAAGCGCATTTCGCCCGTACAAGCAAGCAGCAACGCGGTATTCGTGGATGCGGGCGTAGCGATCGACAAGACGAATTATCCGAACAATTATACTTCCTATTATCCTTACGGGGCATCGGTGGCGCTTGCGCTGGACCTGCAACTCAGAGGCAAAGGCCTGAATCTCGATGATTTTATGAAAGCCGTTTGGGCTAGGCATGGAAAGCCTGAGATAGCCTATAATGTAGCCGATCTGGAAGCGGTTTTAGCGACTTATACCAAAGACAAGACATTTGCACAGCAGTTTTTTGCCAGATATGTAAACGGCCACGAGTCATTGGACTATGCGCCGCTACTGGCAAAGGCTGGACTACTGCTGAAAAAACAGTTTGAAGGGCAAGCCTGGATCGGGGATATGCGGTACAAGGAAGGCGGGGGATTAACCATTACGACAAATACCATCATCGGAAGCCCGCTCTATAAAGCCGGACTTGATATCGACGACGAAATATTGAAAGTGGATGGCAAATCGGTCACCAAAAATGATGAGTTGATATCCATTCTCAAATCCCACAAACCCGGCGACCAGCTTGCCGTGGAATACATACACCGGGACGATCAGAAAACGGCAATGCTGGAACTGATTGAAAATCCGCGTTGGCAGGTTGTCACTTACGAACAGGCCGGCAAGACGGTGGACGCGCAAATGGAAGCTTTTCGAAAGGCCTGGCTGGGGAGTAAATGGAAGTAAAAAAAAGCGGTTGCCGTTCCCAGGCAACCGCTTTTTGCATTTAGCGGGTAAGTAGTATCTTCTTTGTTTCCACCGAATCCGGTTTCTTCACTTGCAGCAGGTAAATGCCGGCAGGCGCATTACCGAGGTTGATCCGTTCCTCATGCGTGCCTTTACCGCTCACATTACGCGTATGCCATACTTTGCCTTGAACGTCGGTAACCTGCACCGCGCCCGTTTCGCCGGTTTTCAAATGGAAGATCGCTTTGAATTCACCGGGAGCAGGGTTAGGAAAGGCTTGCAGCAATGGGGTGTCGCTTTGCGGTTGAACAAATTCCGGTGCGGCCATCCTGGCATTTTGAGACATTCCCAAAACACAGATCCTGTCGTGCCGGCAACTTGCTCCGGATACTCCCTGAAAGCGGATATAGTTGTTTCCGGCTGTAAGCGGTATATCAAATGTTTCTTCACGCCAAACGATGTTCCAGCTATTTGATGCAGGAAGCTCTGCCGCTGCGATGAAAGGAACAGTATTAACATCGATCCTGACAACGGCATTTTCAGCCGCATAATAACGAAGCTTCACCTTATAAATACCCGATTCGGGAACGTCATTGACACCGTAGAAGATGTAATCCCCGACATTGCTTTGATCCCCGCGGGTTTGGCCGTTTGAGGCGTTGGGATCGTCGGTGACAGGCCCGCTGCCGGTGGAGTGCTCGGCTTCCACGCATGCGGTGAATGGCTCGCCGGATGTCTGACAATTATTGACGGTGACGGTTACGGATGCAGTTTTGGGCGCACATGCATTTTTCGACGCGGTTACCGTGTAGGTGTAGACCCCGTTGGTTGAAGGTGCGTCGAAGTTTATGATCCGACCAGATAAATTGAGGCCACTGCCGGTCCATTGGTAGGTTACCGAAGGGCAGTCCGGCCCGGAGCAGTTGACGAACGCATAAGTTGGTTGGCTGCACGACGTAGTAACATTCGGCACGTAAGGGGAAATCTGGAAATCGCAGGTAGGAGGGGTGCCCGTGCCGCCGCTGCCCGTTACGCATATCCTGTCCTGCCGCACCGCGCTGTAACCGGACAGTCCGGCAATGCGTATGGTATTGTTTCCTTCTATCAGGTTTACAGTAATTGTCTTTTCAGCCCACACGATGTTCCAGGAATTGGTAGCTGGCAGGCCAACCATAGCGGCCTCGGTATTTCCGTTGACACTTATTTTCACCGCGCCATTACCTGCTGCATAGTAACGAAGGGTCAGCTGATGAGGGCCGGTGACTTTCACGCCATTCACCTGGTAATCCACATAATGGTTCCAGTCGCCCTCGGCACCTCTTGTCTTTCCATTGGACGCATTGGGATCGTCGGTAACAGGCCCGTTCCCATTTGAATTTTCCGCTTCAACGCATGCGCTGAAAGGTTCCGTGGGTGTTGAGGGGCAATCGGTCACGGTTAATATGGCAGTGGAGGTCCTGTCCGGGCAGCCGTTTTTGGATGCTGTCACAGTATAATAAAATGTTCCATTTGTGGCCGGGACGGGAACTACGACGGAAGAACCGGTTAGATCCACGCCGTTGCCGCTCCATTTGTAGGTGAGTGCATAACAATCCGGCCCCCCGCAATCTACATGAAAAGAAGCCTGTGTCGCGCACGACGGTTTATCATTCGGCGCGAATGCTCCCATAACATAATCGCAGGTAGGCGTGTCGTCGACAACGAAATACACATTGGATGTTTTGGTTACGCAGCCGTCTTTAGTGGCTGTGAGCAAATAGAGATAATTGCCGGGTTCTGTCGGCGCGTTGAATGTGACTGTTGTACCCGTGGTGTCGAGCCCGTACCGTGACCACGAGAATGTAACATCACCACAATCCGTGCCCGAGCAGTTGGCGTCGAAAGTGATGGGTTGGCCCGGCGCGACTTGCGGACTGCTTACTCTGGGGAAAATTGCGAAGTTACATGAAACCGGCTCACCCGGCTCATCGCTTCGCACGAGGCATATCTTATCCTGGCGAACGCTGTAGCCCGGCTGACCCTGAACCCGGATTTTGTTGAAACCTTCCTGCAAAGACAGCTCGATGGTGCGTTCGGCCCAAACAATATTCCACGAATTCGTAGCTGGCAGGTTGACGATCGGGGCTGTGGCAGCGCCGTTTACACTTATGCCCACCACTGCATTGCCTTCGGCATAGTATCGAATTGTGAATTGATACACACCGGCTGTCGCGCCATGGACATCGTAATCGACATAATGGTCCCAATTGTCTTTGTCGCCCCGCGTTTTACCATTGGAGGCGTTAGGATCGTCGGTTATCGGTCCGGTTCCATAAAAATCTTCGGCTTCGAGGCAAAGATTGAAAGAGGCTGTCGCCGAAGGATCTTCGGCGACAATATCCGTAAACCTAACGGCATAACCGCTTGTGGGCGCGGCAGCATAGGAGGCAATCGCTGAGAGCAGAAAGCAAATAACGAATGTACAAGTTTTCATAGCAAGCTGGAAAATGTGAATGAATGGACCTCCCAACGGATCGTTGGAAAAGACAATACGAACTTGGATTGTCTACATTTTCCCGGACACTATTTAAAGTGTAAACCGTGGCGACTTAAATGAAAATTTGTTGATTATCAGCGAAATCTAGCTCTGCTTCTCGGAAAGATACTTCCAATAGC
>CBIHPQ010000289.1:0-8936 GCA_966211825.1 uncultured Dyadobacter sp.
TATGTTTTTTGAGGATCGGTTTCATGTCCCCTATCCGCACCCCGTACAATGGCTCCACGGCACCATGGTTCCTGAAAGTTTTTAGCGTCTGCTCATTTCCAAGCGAAGCCAGCTCGTTCATTATTTCCTTTACCTGATCCATTTCCCGGTGATTTGTTTTACATTCAAAATATAATGTTTTTAATGAAAAATTTACCTTTCATCCCATTCTAAAAATACATTCAACATGGCATACAATGAAGGAATGCTCCGCGACGGCGCACTCGAAAATAAAACGATTATCGTCACGGGAGGCGGCACCGGGCTGGGGAAATCCATGGCTTCTTACTTTCTCCGACTTGGCGCCAATGTGGTCATTTGCAGCAGAAAAGCGGAAGTTTTGGAAAAAACCGCTTCCGAACTGGCCCAGGCCACAGGCGGCAGGATCATTTTCGTGGCATGTGACGTCAGAAAAACCGAGGATATCGAAAGCGTGATAGCCAAAGCCGTTGAAACATTCGGGCAGGTCGATGGACTGGTCAATAACTCCGCAGGCAATTTCATCAGCCCTACGGAGCGGCTTTCTTACAAAGCAGTGGACACGGTAGTCGACATTGTGCTCCGCGGGACCTACTATTTCACACTGGCCCTGGGCAGATACTGGATCCAAAATCATATCCAAGGTACCGTGCTCAACATTGTCACCACTTACGCCACCACCGGCTCGGGCTGGGTGGTACCCTCCGCCATGGCCAAGGCCGGCGTGCTGACGATGACGAAGTCGCTCGCATTTGAATGGGCACGACATGGTATCCGTCTCAATGCAATCGCACCGGGCCCATTCCCTACCAAAGGCGCCTGGGACCGGCTGTTTCCCGAGGAGCTGGCCAGAAAGTTCGCTTTCGAAAACCGCATTCCCCTCGCACGCACGGGCGACCATCAGGAATTAGCCAATCTGGCGGCCTACCTAGTGTCGGATTTTTCGGCCTATATGACAGGCGAAGTGATCACCCTCGACGGCGGAGAAGTATTGGGTGGCGGGCAATTCAACTTCCTGAGAGAAGTATCTGATGATCAATGGGATGCCATCGAAGATCAGATCAAATCGGCGACCCGGGGCGGCAAGAGTCCGGAATAAAAATTTTATTACCGTTTTATTGGGTAATTTTGCCCGTTCCTTCGTTATTTGACAAACGATGAATGCACATACATGAGAACAAATTTTCGCTTTTGTATCTATATAATGTCTGTTTTGGTGATGGCCGGGTGCGCATCATCGAATAAGTCTATGAAGCAGATCCCGGAGGCGCAGGTGCGGCCGACGGAGCAGCAACAACAGCAGGCATCGGCGCCGGTGAATGAGGAGCTTTCCCTGATCGCTATTCAAAGTAAATATTTACTGAAAGACACGACGCAGACGGCCGTATTCCTGTATGTGGATGCATTCAAAGGAAAAAACCCGATTAGTGTCGCGGATTTTGTCAGACTGTACAACCTCAACTACGTCATCTACTCCGACTACGGTACACGCGAACGCCTCGGTTACGGCAATGTGAAGCTCGATTCGACGAACGTAACCCGCATGGGTGATAAAATCGTCATATCCTATGAACTGAAAAGCCCCAACCGCGACTACGGCGTACTGCTTAGCGAAATCAGCCAGACGGGCACGCTGAAAAAGGTACTGAACGACCTCACGATCAGGTTTAAAAAGCTGGCTGTGAACCAGATGTATGGCGTTTACACAGGCACGTCCACACAGCCATTGCAAAGGCACTATATCAGTTCAAATGAGCAGTTTACAATCAAAAAAGCAGGTGAAAGTACCGATCAGCTGCATGTTTATTACTATAACCACGACTTCGAACCGGCTGGATCGCCGATGAATATTGCCCCCAAGAACGGAGGCAAATCGCTTGAAGTGGACAGCACTTTTACCATCAGTGCCAACCAGCCGCTGCAACTCAGCAAGGAAGGCCTTTACAATATTTTCGCAGATACCACGCAGTCGGAAGGGCTCGGGATCCTGGTCGTGAACGAACGCTTTCCGAAGGTAACCCGTCCGCAATTGCTGCTCGGTCCGTTGCTCTACATGAGTACCAACAACGAAATCAACGAGATCAAGAAAGCAGAGGATTATAAAAAAGCATTAGATAAATACTGGCTTACGCTCATGAATGGTAATGCACCGCTCGCTCAGCAATCGATCCGCTCGTTCTATGGCAGGGTCGAAGAGGCCAACCAGCTTTTCACCACCTACAAAGAAGGCTGGAAAACGGACAAAGGAATGATTTACATTGTTTTAGGCCCGCCTGATAAGGTGCAACGCAGCAAAGACCGCGAAGTCTGGACCTACGATCACAAAGGCAACGCTCAAAACGTCAATTTTACATTTAACAGAAGAAACAATCAATTTGTGGATGATCATTATGAACTGGTTCGCTATGCCGAATACCAGCCGATTTGGTATCCAGTAGTAGAAGCATGGAGAAACGGAAGTATACGGTAAGAAAGCCAGCCCCAAGACAGTCCCAGGCCGACATGGTTTTTGGTACGCAGTCGGTATTAGAAACCCTTCGTTCGGGAAAAGAAATCGAACGGTTATTTATTCAGCGCGAGTTCGGACTTGCTGAAATTGAAAAACTCGCCAAAGAACTTGGCGTACCCTATCAGCGTGTTCCGGTTGAAAAACTGAACCGGGTAACCCGCAAAAACCACCAGGGCGTCATCGCGTTTGTATCGCCGATCCAGTACATGCCCCTGCATAATGTGCTCACGCAGGTGTACGAGGAAGGCAAAACCCCGCTCCTGCTCTTGCTCGACCGCGTTACGGACGTGCGCAATTTCGGCGCCATCGCGCGTACAGCCGAGTGCGCAGGCGTGCAGGCGATCATCGTCCCTACCAAAGGCGGCGCGCAGATCAATGCGGATGCAATGAAAACCTCATCGGGCGCACTGAACTTTCTGCCCATTTGCCGCGAGCCAAATCTTTGGGAGACCCTAATGTATCTCCGGAACAGCGGATTGCAAATTGTAGCCTGTACAGAAAAAACGGATAAATCGCTCTATGACATTGATTTTACCATTCCAACGGTGATCATCATGGGCTCAGAGGAAGACGGTATTTCCAAAGAATTCATCGACCTGGCCGACAGCGGTGCGAGAATCCCGCTCGCCGGGCAAGTGGAATCGCTGAATGTTTCCGTAGCGAGTTCTATTGTGTTGTATGAGGCTGTGCGGCAGCGGATTTAAATCTGATAAAGATTTTGTTTTTAGCCCAAACATAACTATATTTGTTTAACACCTGAACCGGCATTGGATTGCAACTCCTCTAAGCACGTCGGGTGTTTTTTTATTCTAGCTGATCCCAGTGCAATGTTTCAGTAATAGAATATAGAAAATGTTGCTTTTGGACAGTCATCTGAATATTGAAATAGGCGGTTTTCCCGCCTATTTCTGTTTTAAAATAATGATATCCAAGAACGTGAGGCTTGGGATGTGTTTGAAAAGTAGTAAAGCCAAGATAAGTGGCGCATGCCAATGCCTCTTCCAGGCCGCTGATCAGCAAATTGATCTTATCCGCATACGGATTAAAAGGCTGATTAATGCATTCCTTCATGCCGGCCATATTAAACCTGATTTCTGCATCAAGCTCCTTCCGGTAAATGCCGACACCTTGTACTACCAAATCCAACCTTGTACGCTCCTTGGCCAATCGCCGGAGAGTTTTCAAATCCATCTGTAAGTCCAATTGTTGATGAAACTATACAGAGGAACTATTGAGTAAATGCAGTTAATGCAGCGACCTAAGTTACAAACTTAATCCAACAAGCTCACTCCTGCCGGAAACTCTTCATGATCCAGCCGCCGCCGACTACGTCGTCCCCTTCATAAAAAACAGCAGCTTGTCCCGGCGCGATGCCGTTGACGCCGTCGTGAAAACGGGCTACGATCTGATCAGGGCCGGTTTGTTCGATGATCGCCGGTGTCCCGTCGTGTTTGTAGCGTACTTTGGTGACCGTTTCCAGCGGTTTTTCGAGCGATTCGTATTTTTGAAGATTCAATTTGCTCACATTCATGCCGTCGCGGAAAAGGTCGGGCATATCGCCCAGCACCACTTCATTGCTATCCTTCCGGATTTCCGTCACGAAAACGGGACGACCTAATGCAATGCCAAGGCCTTTGCGCTGGCCCACTGTATAGAATGGGTACCCTTCATGTTTACCGACAACAGTTCCATCCGCATAAACGAAGTTACCGCCGGCAACTTCCGCTTCGAGGCCCGGAATGCGTCTTTTCAGGAAGCCGCGGTAGTCATTATCGGGCACGAAACAGATTTCGTAGCTCTCAGATTTATTGACCAGATCTATAAAACCCCTCTCCCGCGCCATTTCGCGGATTTCAGTTTTATGTAGAAAGCCCAATGGCAGCTTGGTACGGGCCAGGCTTTCCTGCGATACACCCCAAAGCACATAGCTCTGGTCTTTCCAGGCATCAATACCTTTGGACACGTAATGGCGGCCGTTATTGAATTGCATATTGGCATAATGCCCCGTAGCGATAAACTCGCAATCGAGCCTGTCGGCGCGGCGGAGCAAAGCGTCCCATTTGATGTGGGTATTGCAAAGCACGCACGGGTTAGGCGTACGGCCTTCGAGGTATTCGCCGGTAAAATGGTCGATCACGTAGTCGCCGAATTCGGCGCGGATATCGAGGATATAGTGCGGGAAACCGAGCTCGACCGCGATGTTGCGCGCGTCGTTGATGGAATCCAGCGAGCAACAACCTGTTTCTTTCTTGGTACCGCCGCTGCTGGCGTAATCCCAGGTTTTCATGGTCATTCCAATGACCTCATATCCTTGTTCGTGAAGAAGGACAGCTGCGAGCGAGCTGTCGATGCCGCCGCTCATGGCGACAAGAATGCGTCCGTGTTTACTCATGGTGTAATCTGCCGAAGGTTGAATGCCTTCCGATTTTGGTTAGAATTGAAAGAACCTATGCCGCCAAACGAGCGCTGGTTCCGTATTTCGGCTGCAAAATTACGATTAATATTTCAGGAATACCGTCGTTGACCGGAAAATTGTCGATGCTTGCCGGCATATCGAATTCGCCGCCGGTGTAGGCCAGTTCGGCAGCGCGGCGCCCTTGATGCAGCTTATGCAGTTACCATTCGTATTACATTTTTGATATTCAGCTCAATAATTTCCGTCATCGTCTCGCATTTGTGATATTGTTTGTCCGAATAATGTAGGGCAAGACTTTCACGCAGCTGGTGGATATTTTCCGGTGTCGAAATTTTGTCTTTAATACACACATCGCGCAGGTCGCGGAGACGGTAACGCTCGGCTTTGGCCTGGTACATGATCGACGACTGCTCTTCCTGCTGGTATTGGACCACCGTCCTGTCGGTCAGATATTCCATAGCCAGCTGCACATAAGGCCGGTTTTCCTTGAAAAACTGAGGCATATATACTTTGAGATTGCCTTCATAAAACTGCTGATCGAAGTCGATGGCGCGGAGGCGGAACTGAAAATCGTCGAAATCGGGGGTGATCTGCATGACGAAGTTGTAGGAACGCATATCGCCCAGGAGCGTGATCTTGCAGCGCTCGTTGAACTTTACAAATTCCTTGGCAATCCGGATCGGGTTGTAATCAGGGTCACGCATGCGGGTACGCGCGAACTCGTCGCCCGGAATGCCTGCGATATGCTCTTCGATCAGCGTTTCGCCGTCCACAATGTAGTTGACCTGGTTTGGCGAAAAGATCTCTTCGAGCTCCAACCCGTAAATGCGGGAAGAATCGGCTTTTTTCACATAGAAATAATCGTAAATATCATTCAGCCGGTTCACGATCTTGACGCGGAACGGATTGGAGTTGCCGAACTTGCAGTAGTCGATCCGGTCGATGTATTTATGCTCGACAATGCGCAGGTTACCGGACGCTTTGAGCATGGCATACACCTTTTTGAGCCCTGCATGTAATTTTTCCAGCTCATGCGGCGGGTAAAGCGGACTTTCCCAAAGCGTGTCCCTGCCATTCTTGTCGGTTACCGGAAACGACTCATAGAAATTCAGCAAATCGTGGTAAGCGACAGGCAGCCGGGCGTCGCGCTGGTAGAAACGCAGGTATTTGCGCAGCTCGGGGCTTACCGGATAGATCGGTTTTTTTCTTAATATTTTTACATCACCCATTTCCATAAAAGGAAGTTACGCATATTTGACAGATTAAAACCACTGACCTGCCACTATGAGCTTATACGGACTGGTGATCTGCGGCGGCGAAAGCACAAGAATGGGCACCGACAAAAGTCTGCTGGTGTACTATCAAAAACCTCAATACGAACACGTTGCAGACCTGCTCACGCCACTTTGCGAGCAGGTGGTACTTTGCTGCAACACGGAACAACACAGAACGTTCCGCACCAGCTACCCAAAACTGACCGACCTTCCGAAGTTCGGAGGCTCCGGCCCCATGAGCGGGCTGCTAACCGCTTTCGAAACATTTCCGGGAAACGATTTCCTGGTAGCCGGCTGCGATTACCCCTATCTGACCACCGACGAGCTGGCTAATTTTCTGCATGATACTGATAAGGATTTGCCAGCTGCGGCCTTTTACAACCAAAACGCATTCTATGAGCCGCTGCTGGGATGGTATTCCCGATCGGCCGGGAATGCATTATTAAATGCTTTTGAAAACGGTTCGCGCTCGTTGCAGCGTTTTCTTCATGCGGAAAACGCAGGAAAATACCGCCCGCAATCCGAAAAGACAATGCTGAGCGTAGATACGCCGGAAGATTTCCGGGCCGTGAAACAAGCGCTGGAAAATGACAACCAACATGGAGACCAGTTCGATTACCTACCATAAAATCACGCGGATCAGCGGGAACGACGCCGAGGAGCTCGACGACCAACTGGCCGTGGAAGAGCCGCTGGAAATCCGGATCGCATTCCAGGCCACGGACCGCATGGAGCGAAAAAGCATTTCGGTAACGATGCGGACGCCCGGAAATGACCAGGAATTGGCCGCGGGATTTCTCTTCACGGAAGCCATTATCCATTCCAAAAGCCAGATCGACCATATTTCACATGAGGCTTTGGACGAAAACCGCGTACTGGTAACCTTCTCCGACGGATTCGAACCGGTGCTGGGCTCGCTGGAACGAAATTTCTACACCACATCCAGCTGCGGCGTTTGCGGCAAGGCAAGTATCGACGCGATCAAAACGCGATCGGCTTACGCGAATGCCGGCGAAGACCTGGTTATGGAAAAAGAGGTATTATACCGGCTCCCGGAGCAGATCGCACAACATCAGAATGTATTTGAAAGTACGGGCGGGCTGCATGCCTCGGCGCTTTTCGATATTGGTGGACAGTTTATGATGCTGCGGGAAGATGTCGGGAGGCACAATGCGTTGGACAAGCTCATAGGCGCCTCATTGCTGGCAGATTCCCTGCCGCTTGATAACCACATCCTGCTCCTCAGCGGACGCGCGAGCTTTGAACTCATTCAAAAAGCCGCAATGGCCGGGATCAGGATCGTGGCGGCGATAGGCGCACCGTCGAGCCTGGCGGTGCAACTGGCCGAAGAAAGCGGCATTACGCTGGTGGGGTTTCTGAAAAAAGATAAATTCAACATCTATTCCGGCCATCACCGGATCCGATAACTATGAAAATTCGCATTCACGGCAATTCCGTGCGGTTCAGGCTTTCCAAATCGGAAGTCGGGAGGCTTGAAAATGAAGGTTACCTGGAAGAAACGACGGATTTCGGCGCGGCGCAGTTGGCTTATGCAGTGCAAAAATCTACTGTTGCCGAGCTGCAAGCGCGGTTTGAGCAGAACAAAATCACATTGGAAGTGCCTGAAAATTTCCTTGCGGGATGGGCAGCGAACACTATCGTCGGATTTGAAGGAAATATGCCGCTCGGCAATGGCGGGTCGTTATATATGCTGATTGAAAAAGATTTCAAATGCCTGGATAACGTCGATGAAGACCAGTCCGACAACTACGATAACCCTAAAACCTGCTGAACCATGTCCGAAAACCTGCTTCCCGTCCCTGGCGCCGAAAACCCGGAAAAACTGACCGGTTTGAAACAAGGTCCCATTAAAAAAGTGGCCGCAGGCATTCCGGCGGTGGTTTCCGCATTGGAAATGACTGTGAGTGAAGCAGGTTTGCAGCGCGGGATGAAAGCCCTTTTTAACCTGAATAAAAAAGGCGGCTTCGATTGCCCCAGCTGCGCATGGCCCGACCCGGACGACGAGCGCTCCGGCATTGCAGAATACTGCGAAAACGGCGCACGGGCCGTTGCGGAAGAAGCTACCGCAAAAAAACTGACGGCAGAATTCTTCTCACAATATTCAGTGAAGGATTTAGGGACACTTTCCGATTATGAGATCGGCGGCAAGGGCCGCATTGCGCAACCCATGCATTTGCCCGCTGGCGGCACACATTACCAGCCCATCACCTGGGATGCCGCATTTGCAAAAATAGGAACAGAACTGAACGGGCTGGCTTCTCCCGACGAAGCCGTATTTTACACGTCCGGCCGCACCAGCAATGAAGCCGCATTCTTGTACCAGCTTTTTGTAAGGGAATTCGGCACAAATAACCTGCCCGATTGCAGTAACATGTGCCACGAAAGCAGTGGAACGGCATTAGGCGAGTCGCTCGGCATTGGCAAAGGCTCTGTTACATTAAACGACTTTTACCAGGCCGAGGTAATCATGATCCTCGGGCAAAACCCGGGTACGAACCACCCGCGCATGCTTACCGCGTTGCGCAAGGCGAAAGCGAACGGCGCGACGATCATCTCCATTAACCCATTGCCCGAAACCGGCCTGATGGGCTTCAATAACCCGCAAACGGTTTCGGGTGTGCTAGGCATCAACCCGTCTTTGACCGACATTTTCCTTCCGGTAAAAATCAACGGCGATATGGCATTGCTGAAAGCCATC
>CBIHPQ010000290.1:0-8922 GCA_966211825.1 uncultured Dyadobacter sp.
TGCTGCCATTCAATCGCTGGTTTTCGGCAGCCAGGTACAAAGGATATTGGTTATTCGCATCTGCATTGGCACCGGCGAAATAGAACAGCTTTTTAGCCTTGCCGATCGAGTCGCCGTCGAAGGTTATTTCAACTGTCCCGGGTGAACCGAGGAAGGTCGTAAATGCCTTTCCGCTGTAATCCATGTAAATTTCTTCCTGCGGGAAGAGCATGGGGAGCGATACGCGGAAAGTGCCATCCGGCTGTAAATCGGCCTGTTTGCTCAGTTCCGATTGCGGTTGCAGGATATTATTTCGGGAAAAAGTAATGAAAGGGGCCTGGCGGTAGAGCCTGCCGTTGAGGTTATTAATCCGTCCCTTGATGATCAGAGAGTCGGTAACTGCGAATGCTGAATGCAAAGAGCCGATTAAGAGGGCCGTCAGTATGATGAAGCGCATGCGGGTTATCATTATAATTTAGTAACGAAAAATAATGATGCTTTTTCATGCTACCAAATATGTTCGATTATTTGCCCGAATGCATTGGAAGTACATTCTAGGCCCTGTCGGGATCGGAAGACGGTTCCAGGGCCTTGCCATCTTCATACCGAACGTAAATTCCGTGGTACCTTTCCTGTGCATCATAATCCTTGCGGAGCGGATGGCCTTCCCAGTCTTCGGGCAGTAAAATCCGCCGGAGATCGGGATGTCCTTCGAAGGTAATGCCCATCAGATCATAAGCCTCGCGTTCGTGCCAGTCGGCCGTACGCCAGATGTGGCTCACCGTCGGGACGGACGGCAGGGTTGCTTCTGCCGTGTTTCTGGGGAAAATGGTTTTTAAGGTCAAATCCAGGCCGTATGGAATGGAGGTGAGGTTGTATATCAGCTCCATCGTGTCGGCAGCGGCACCATTATCGATGGCCGTAATGCAGGCCAGGTAGTCGAAATAGAGCTTTTCGTCTTCATGCAAAAACCGGCAAATGTCTGCGATGCCCTGCACCGGTACGAGCAATGCGGGTTGCGGGTTCCTGGTTTCGGCCACAATGGCGAATTCCGGGAACCGGCTGGTAATGATGTCGGCGATTTCCTGAAAAGTCATCATAAAGATTTAGGATAAAACGGCTTGCTGGTCTGCGGCTTCCATTTCGAGGAACAGCCCGGGGACAGCTTCCTGCTTGCCGCGGATTTTTTCCTGCAACTTCATAAAGCCGCCGATAAGCGCTTCGGGCCGGGGCGGGCACCCGGGCACATACACATCCACGGGGATGATCCGGTCGACGCCCTTCACGACGTGGTAACCGTGTTCCCAGTAAGGACCGCCGCAGTTTGAGCAGCTTCCCATCGAAATCACGTAACGCGGCTCGGGCATTTGCTCGTAAAGCCGGCGAATACGGTCGGCCATTTTGAAAGTAACGGTCCCCGCCACAATCATCACGTCCGACTGCCGGGGCGAAGGCCGGGGCATAATGCCGAAACGTTCGAGGTCGTAATTCGCCGCGTAGGTAGCCATCATTTCAATCGCACAACAAGCCAAACCGAAGCCCATTGGCCATAATGACGACAGGCGGGCCCAATTCATCAGGTCTTCCGCATTGGTCAGGATAACGCCGCCGTCGCCGGTTTTGATTCGTTCACTCATGAATATTTTGAAGATGCCGGATTTTGGTACGGATATTGCTTTAAAATGCTTTGTCCGTCTGCAAAACTAACCATATTTGGCAAGAAACGGTTTCAGAAGGCGTTACAAAACCAACACAACACTTAAACTATATGAAACACAAATTACTCATCAGCTTCCTGCTTTCAGCTTTTTACATCGGGACGGCCTCAGGGCAGTCCGATTCCACGGTCAGGATCTTCAAAAGCGGAATGGCTGTCTATGCGGAATTAGGCATGCTTCCTAATAATAAAAGTCTCCGCGACCAGCTTTCGCGTTTGCAAGTGAAGCCCTTCACATCTTTCATGGGCAATCTCGTACTCGCTCGCCGTACAGAATCGGAAAGATGGTTCTCAGAAGCCAGGATTATCATCATGAACAGTACCAACTACACCAGCGACCGCGACGTGCGGAAGGCGTATCTGAACGGGCTCGGTATTGGCACCGATGGCGGTCCCAAGCTTGTGAACACCCGGCGATGGAACGTAACCATCCCACTCGGCGCCGATTTCATGCTGTACCGCCTTCATATCAAAAGCAATGCGTCGGTTTCTGCTCAGCAGTTGCTCAACAATCCATCGGCCTACCAGGCGGTAAAACTCTTTACCGGGAATATCAACCTGCACGGCGGCATCGGGGTCGATTACAAAATGGATTTTTTGCCCAAAATACACGAAAAAGTGTACCTGAGCGGCAAGCTTACCTACCACCAGCCCATACTAGGGAGGCGTAAATGGAAAGGCGACAACGTGACGGTCGACGATCTGTCGAGGTTAAAAGTAAACCAGCTTTATGTGCAGCTCGGACTGGTATTCTTCCCGCGGCCGCACATGAAAAAGTGGGGTAGGATGCATTAGGTCAGGAGCCCTTTTTCTCGGCCAGGAGTGTACGCAGCTGGCTTTCGAGTATTTTAATGTAGGTATCCTTATCCATTTCGCTCAGCGACTCGGGGGAGAAATGCCCCATGGGAACGTCCTGGACTATTTGTTGTACCGGACGGTCGCTGATCAGCTCGGGTACGGTACTGTTGAGGAGTTCTGAAAGTCGTTTGAGGGTATTGACAGTGGGGTCGGTGTGCCCGTTTTCTAGCTCCGAGTACTGTTCTTCGCTGATCTGCAGCGATGACGCCATCTGTGCTGTGGAAAATCCTTTTCGTTCCCGCTTCGCGCGCAGGTTCCTTGCGAAAGCCTCCATAATATTTTGCTGATGATGACAGAATGATAAGAAGCAGGAAAAATCGACATTTTTTAAGTAACTGTCAATATAATTCGATAAAACAAATAAGCCTTTGGATAATTTATGAGGTTGTTTATCAGAAAGTTATATATCTAAGGAGCTGAGAGATATTGGAGTTGGGCAATTCGGAGTTTTCGTGTAAATTGGAACCTGCATCTGTTGATCCGAGTTTTTCCTGAAAACGCAAATTATGACACATACGATCACCATTGAAACTCAAAGCGATCATGATTTCGCCTTGCTGAAAGGCCTGGCGGAAAGGCTCGGCCTTCCGGTGAAAGAAAATCATGGATCTGATGTGGCAGGAAATACGGACCAGCATGCCGCATTGAAGAGATTTGCGGGTAGCTGGCGAGGGGAAGAAACAGCCGAGGAGCTCGAAGCGATCATTTATAATGCCCGCCACGATCAGCAACGCGACGTAGAATTATGAGCTACCTTCTGGATACAAATATTTGTATTCACCTGTTTAAGGGGCATGAGGGACTTGAACGCAAAATCGAAGCAGTCGGCATCGGTTCCTGTTTTTTATCAGAAATAACGATTTTGGAGCTGATGTACGGAGTGGAAAACAGCGCCCCGAGCCGACGGGAAGCTAATCGTGAAAACCTCGATTGGTTACGGGCCGCATTTTCGGGCCGCATATTTCTGATAGGACAATGCTTTCATGAATATGCCCTGCAGAAAGTCGCTCTCAGGCAAGCCGGGCTTCCGACTGGCGAATTTGATTTGCTGATAGGATCTACTGCAATCACCCACCATTTAACGCTTGTCACCCGAAATACGCGGGATTTTAAGAACCTGTACCAGGTGAAGCTGGAAAACTGGATTGACGAGTTACCTACTTCTTATACCGTTCGTTAACCTTCGCGTACAAGTCCGCTGGCACAGGGGATTTCACTTCGGGGATTTGGGGTTTGGGGACTACCCAGTCGAGGTAGCCTTTCGCCCAGGCGTAGGCGAGGCCTAAAATGAGGATGCCGATGAACACGGTCATTTCCGCCATCGCGAACCAGCCCCATTGGCCATTGGTTTGCTCGATAAGTTCCTTACTTCCGAACACGACCGCCCAGGGAAAAAGAAACAGCAACTCCACTTCAAACAGAACGAAGATCAGTGCAACGACGTAAAACCGTACATTGAACTGGATGTTCGCGTTGCCAAGCGGCTCTTCACCGGATTCGTAGGTTGTCAGCTTTTCTTCATTCGGCTTATGAGGGCGCAGGAACTTCGCGATGGTGAGCATGACGCCGAGCAGTATCAGCGCGGCAATGATGAAGAGCAGGATATAACCGAAATCGGTGAGCATGGTAATTTGCCTGTTTTGTGCAAAACTAGGCAAAATGCGCCGGATATCGCGAAAGAAGGACTATTAAATGCTCAGCAGGATGGTCCGGATGCTGAGTCCGATCACCAATACGCCTACAAGCAGCATCAGTGGTTTGCGTTTGATCTTTCCAACCAGCATCGCACCGAACGGAGCGGCCATGACACCGCCGACGATCAGCCCCAGAACTACTTTCCAGCTATCCACACCCGTGAAAACCATGAAAGTAATGCCGCTCGCGAAGGCCACGGCGAACTCAGCGGCATTCACCGATCCGATCGTATAGCGCGGGTCGCGGCCCTGGCCGAGCAGGGTAGAAGTAACGATAGGACCCCAGCCGCCGCCGCCGATGGAATCCAGAAAACCGCCCGCCGCAGCCAGAATGCTGATGCGTTTGGTCTTATTTTTAACAAAAGTCTTTTGTAGCGCCTTACGGATGATAATAATGCCGAGTACCAGCATGTAAAATGCGATGAATGGCTTAATAAACTCACCGTCGATCACATCCGATAACAAGTATGCACCTGTAATGGCGCCTAATATGCCGGGAATGAGCAGGCTCTTGAAAAGCTTTTTATTGATGTTTTTAAAACGGAAATGCGAGATCGCGGAAGCGCCGGTTGTGAACATTTCCGCAAAGTGTACGCTCGCGCTGCTCACCGCAGGCGTAACGCCCAGGCTCAGCAAAAACGAATTGGAAGTAACGCCATACGCCATACCCAACGCGCCATCCACGAGCTGCGCGGCTAGGCCTACGAGCACGTACAATGCAAAATCCCCCGTGAGAAAACCAACCACCTCGTCCCCGCTGACACTGATGACACCGTTGGTTACGAGCAAGCCGAGCAACAACAAAATGGCCGCGGCCGGAACAATATACCACGTCGGTGACGAGGGCAATTTGAGCGAGAGGACTTTGGCAAGCATTACCGTGAATTTTAGAATTTTGGAATATAGAGTTACAAAAATAGCAAAACTATTTAATCTACGTGGTTGATAGATTATTAAATTTTGCTTAAAGTACGCTCCCGGAGTAATGCTGATGCTGCCAATCCAGGTTTTAAAGCCAAATCACCCGCTGCTCGGAAATGTGACCCTGCCCTAAAATATCCCGGTAAAGTTCCGGCCTGCGGGCTTGCAGGTAGCGGTGGCCGCCGGCTTGTTGCAGTTTTTCCGGCGTGAGTGTGGCGATTACGAAGTCGTTGTCGAGCTTCCTGCATTCGCCGATGATGTCGCCGAAGGGATCGAGGATCATGGAGCAGCCGTTTTTCAGCTGGTCGTCGTCCATTCCGATCGGGTTTGAGAAAATGGCGTAAACGGCGTTGTCGTATGCACGGGCGGGAAGCCATTTCATGAGCCAGGCCCGGCCTTTCGGGCCATCGAACTCCTGGCGAAGCGACGTTGGGTCGGCTTCGCGATTATGCCAGAGTTGCGGGTCGACAAACCCGGCACCCGGGCGGGTTGAGGGCGTGCACATGGTCACGTGCGGCATGAATATGATGTCGGCGCCGAGCAGTTTGGTCGCTCTCACGTTCTCTATGATGTTGTTATCGTAACAAATGAGGATGCCGCATTTCCAGCCGAGCAAGTCAAAAACCACATACTGATCGCCAGGAGTGAGGTGCGGATTGATAAACGGGTGCAGCTTCCGGTATTTGGCTACGAGTCCGTTACGGTTAACGCATACGTAGGCCTTATACATCTGTTCGTCGGCATCTTTCTCGAACAACCCGGCCAGAACCACGATGTTATGCTCCGCCGCGATATCCTGCAATGCGCGGATGCTCGGCCCGTCGGGGATCGGTTCGGCGACGTCCAGAAGCTGTTCTCTTGACAAATGCCGCGCAAAGGTGTAGCCGGTGACCGAGCATTCGTGGAATGCGATCACTTGCGCCCCGGCTTCGGCCGCTTCACCGGTAAGCTGGCGGATCACGCCGAGATTGTAATTTTTGTCGCCGCCCCTGTTCTCGAACTGGGCTGTCGCAATTTTGATGGGTTTCATAGCCTGGCTTTTTTGTTCAAAACTACACGAGGGAATCGCATATGTATTGTACAAACCCGACAAGCCACAAAAACTAATGACCGATCCGGATCAGATTGGCGGCGAGGACGTCCTGCGGGCTAAGGTACTGGCCGGGCGTCAGCCCCGACAGGTTTTTCATCTCGCGCGTAAGGTGCGCCTGGTCGAAAAAGCCGGCGTCGCAGGCGATGCCGGCCAGCGAAATGTTCCCTGGCCTTTTACGAAGCATTCGCAGCGCATGCTGCATTCGGGTAATGCCCGCGTAACGCTTGGGTGAAATCCCTATCTGCTCTTCAAATTTACGTTGAAGCTGCCGCTCGGATACGCCCGTCAGTGCGGCCACGTGATTGACGGGTACCAGGCCATTTTGGGCGTGAATTATTTCAATAGCATTCATAATCAATGCATTGCTATTTCCTGATTCCTTTAATTGAGATAATAAAAAGCGCTCTGCTGCCTGGACTTTATCGGTAATGCAGGGCGAGGCCGCGATTTGCTCGGGTACAAACCGCGCATCGGGACCGAAACAGTCTTCGCAGCCGATGATCTGATTCCGCAGTTCAGAGGCGGGTATTTTAAACAATGCGGCGGCCCCGAAAGGAAATAGTACCGCTATCAGTAACCGGATTTTCCCCTGCGCCCACACGTTTTTGTAGGTGTCCAACTGTCCGTAAAGGAAGTGGTCGGGAAGGCAAATGCTACCGGAATGCAGGTCATTTTGGTAAAAAAGCGCATCGCCGTAATTGAACACAACGCCCGTATTTCCATCCGAAAAAATGCGCATAGACGATCGCCTGTCACTTTCAATCACGAGAAAGTGTCGCACGATGCCGGAAAGGAGAGGTGTCGGTTTGATCTGCATAATGAAGATTTACCAGTGCTGCGCCCAGAAACTCTGTCCCTCGTAGCCGCTTTGTGCGAGCAGTTTAGCTGCCTGCAAGCTTCGTTTGCCGCTATTGCAATAGAAAACGATTTTTTTGCCGGAAGGAAAAGAGGGTATGTTTTCAGGAATGTCGGCTAGCGGGATGTTTTCGCCACCAAAATTATCGGCATCAAATTCGTAATATTCTCGCACATCTACTAACAAAATCTGCTCAGGATCTGCCTCTTGCAAGGCTTCGAACTCATCGTAAGAAATTTCATGGGTATTTTCCTCAACCGCCGGCAATGCTGGTGTTTCGGGCGATGGGGCAGGCTTCACCGCTTCCGACCTTGAAAATTCGAAAATATGATGGCTGTTGGTAAGCGTGTTGATTACCAGTAGTTTACCGGATAGCGGCTCCCCGATCCCGACGATGATCTTGATTGCCTCATTCGCCATATAGGTGCCGATAATACCTGGTAATACGCCCATTACACCCGCTTCTGCGCAGTTGTCGCCTTCCTCGGCGTCGGGGAAAAGGCACCGGTAGGTAGGGCCGCCCTGGTAGTTGAACACCGAAACCTGCCCTTCGAAACGCAGAATGGAGCCGAAGACGAAAGGCTTATTCAGTTCTACACAAAAATCATTGACAAGGTAACGTGTTTCAAAATTGTCGGAACCGTCGATGATCAGGTCGTAGCCGTTGAGCAGGTCAGCTGCGTTTTCGATGCTGAGCCGGTCGGGGTAGGCTGTCAGGCGGACGAACGGATTGAGTACCGAAAGCTTTTCTACCGCCGTTATGGCCTTGTTTTTACCAACATCGTCGGCAGAATATAGTATTTGCCTATGCAGGTTAGTGAGGTCCACCGCATCGTCGTCGATAATTCCGATCTCGCCCACGCCCGCCGCGACCAGGTATTGCAGGACCGGGCAACCGAGCCCGCCCGCACCCACGACGGCTACTTTTCCCGTACGCAGCCTTTCCTGGCCCGCGAGGCCCATTTCCGGCATGATGATCTGCCTGGCGTATCGTTTGCGTTCGATGGGGGTGAACATATATTAATGAGTCAATGAGTGAATGAGTGACGCGTCCCAATCCTTCCATACCGGCTCGTAGCCAGCATTGCGGATCATTGTTGCAATTTCCTTCGGGCTTCTCTCGTCCGAGATCTCGAATTGTTCCAGCGATTCCGGTTCGACGGCATAACCGCCCGGGTTGGTTTTGGAACCTGCGCTAACCGATGTTACACCGAGTTGAATGCAATGGTTCCTGAATTGCTCGGATTCGCGTGTCGAAAGCGACAATTCCACCTCTCCGTTAAAGATCCGGTAGGCGCAGATAAGTTGTACCAGCTCGCGGTCGCTCATTTCCACTTTTGGTTCAAGCCCGCCCGAAAAGGGCCTTAGTCGTGGGAATGAAAGACTGTACCGCGTTTGCCAGTAGGTTTTTTCGAGATAATTCAAATGCAATGCTGTGAAAAAACTGTCGGTACGCCAGTCTTCCAAACCTATTAGTACGCCCAGACCCATTTTGTGTACCCCCGCTTGCCCCAGCCGGTCGGGCGTTTCGAGGCGGTAGTTGAAATTCGCTTTTTTGCCTTTGGGATGGTGTTTGCGGTAATCCTCCTGATGGTAGGTTTCCTGGTACACCAGCACCGAATGCAGGCCCAGCGGGATCAGTTGTTCATATTCGTGGCGGTCGAGCGGCTGTACTTCCATCGACACCTGGGCGAAGTGCGGGCGGATCAGTTCCAGCACTTTTTTGAAGTATTCCACATGGACCGTCTGATTGGCCTCGCCGGTAACGAGCAGCACGTGTTCATATCCCATGCTTTTGATCACA
>CBIHPQ010000291.1:0-8921 GCA_966211825.1 uncultured Dyadobacter sp.
ATTCTCCTTGCCTTCTTTTTTGAAATAGAAGACATCCATCAGGGTGAAGACATTCTTGAAATTGACAACATCGGCCCGGTGGTCACCGTTGAAGTCGCCTATCATTGGCGGCGGTGCTCCCAAATTCACTGCGTAAGTACTATTTACACGATAAAAATTAGCCCCGGTGCTTGAATAGCCCTTCCCGTAGTAGACATCGAAATTCGAAGGTGCCGCTGTCTGCCACCCGTGATAAATGTCCGATTTGCCGTCCCCGTTGATGTCCGCAACGCCCAGCTGGTCGCCGGTGAAAGGGTCGGTATCCGGGACTGTGTTAAAAGTAAAGGGTGATTCATAGAAACCGATTCCATTAGAGATAACCACCTTCCATGCCCCGGAAGTAGTTAATTTGGCAAGAATATCCGTTTTACCGTCACCATTAAAATCGCCGAAATAGCTGAGATGGTCTTTGGTTAAATAATTGGTAGAGTAATGAATGCGGCGTGCCGTCCAACCATCGAATGTAAAGACCTCGCAATTCATGCCTTTGATCAGCATGATGTCGCTCTTGCCATCTCCATTGAAATCTATGACGTGGACTTTGTCAGCTGTTGGCCAGTCGCTCACGGCCAATGCGAATACGCCTGAGATAACAATCGATCCGAAATCCGGCTGGATCTTTCCGTTATACAGATGGCAATTGTAATTGACGGCATTGCTTCCCAACATGGTCAAAATGTCCTGAATGCCGTCTCCATCGTAGTCACCTGGGAAAATGAAGTGTCCGCTCGGGTGGATTTTGGAGTAGCCGGTGTAAGGGGATATCGTCAGCGGATCAAACTGGATCTCAGGTTGTCCATTGGTTTGCCAATCGTAATTTTGAACAGTACGATAAATGCGAAGACTAGTCAAAGTACGATTCTGGCCCGAACCGGCAATGTTGGTCATCAAAACGTCATCAGCTCCGTCACCCGTGAAATCATATGCGAGAAAATCGAACGAATTAGGAATGTTCTGCTTCTTTACCACCGAATAAGTAACGGGTGCGTCCGTCACGTTGACTACATAAAAATCGTTCGGTTTAGCATTGTAGGTGGGATACTTGACGTAGACGATCATTCTGTATAAGGCAGGATTTGGAATGAGACTGGCTTCCAGAAAATCTGTTAAACCGTCGGCATTGAAATCTCCTGTGATGGTCGTTGACGAGGGGTAATCATATCCATCTGTGGTAACGGTGCTGAAATCGGCAGGCGGATTACCGTATTTGAAAATGGTAGCATTAAGTTGCGTTCCATCGGTGCCTGATTCAATAACTTCTTTCAAATAAGAATTGATATTATCATGCCCGTAATTGAATTGATAACTCCTGACAGTCGCCCCCTCGGCTTTGGTGGTGATTTTGTCCAGTAAATACTTGCTTTCGACCTTTGTGTCATTCTCAAAACCGGCATTTTCATCGATGGTGCGGATTTTGTAATCGAATTTGACCTGGTTATAGGGAGTTAACCCCTGCGCTGAATTGCCGGTATAGTTGATCTCTTCGATGAGCAACGCGAAGCCGCCGCTCTTATATTTGAAAGTGATGTAATTCCCATCGGGATACAAGATGCGCGAGAGAGCCCAGGTAAGCACCGTTGCAAACTGGCCTGTAAGCCTGGAATCCGGGGTATTTCCATACTCCATTTTTACCCCGTCTTTGGTGGTTACCTCAAACCATTGCGGCCCATTCCCTTGCGTGCTTTTGGAGGTAATGGTGGCAAAATTCTCGCTTTCAGTCCCGTAGGTCGTATTCGGTTCTCCGTAATTGCCTGCCTTGGCTATCAGCCTGGTACCGTCCAAAACAAACCTGTCGCTATTGGTCATGACGACGGGGTTTGTTTCATTATCGAAATACATATTCCGTGCGGAGCGGGCGATTTTTGACAATCCGCCAATGTCCCAGCCTTGGCCTAGAACGCCGTTTCCTGCCATCGAATGGTAGTTGATCGAGACAGCGGGGGTAACGCCATTTGTTCCTGGTGGAATAGCAAGTTCTATCGAGTAGGTTGCACCTGCCGAGGCAACATTACCATTACCGGAGGTACTTCCAACCGGCAAGCTTTGGTTAATTGCCCGGCCATCGAAGGTCGCACCCGTATAAAGGGTTTGGTAGGTAACATTCTGGGCGGTTGAGTAAAAGCTTGGAAAGGCCATCAGGCTCAAAAAGAGTACGCAGATGTGACTTGTTGTTGCTGATAGGAGTGGCTTTGGGCTGCAATATTTTTTCATGTCCTAAGGGTTTAAAACTTAGATAGTGGTGGATGAAGACGCAAAGAACCCATCGTTCTTTTCAGATCGTTGAAATGATTTAAGGCCTTATTCAGAGAATGATGGGGTGCGTTATAGAGCATTCGCTACTGGCGGTGGGTAGCTTTGTTCTATTTAAGCTGGGCAAAACAATCGAGAGATAGCGGAAGCCGAGTAGAAGTGGTTGCAAAGCATTAAGGATACGCTGTGTTACAACCTTAACAAACGTATATATTTTATTTTGTGAGAATTGTAGAATGCGGCAGAGATTTATTTTTCGGTCTGTCAATTATTTGATAATCAACATCTTGAAAATTTATTACCTTTAAATAAATGGTTGTTGTTTTAAAACTAACTAATAAGTAAGTCTTTGATTATAAGTGGCTATGAGAAATACTGGAAGAATGGCATTCCTGTGCAATGTCTCCTCAATCCCCCCAGCCAACAGGTATTAAAAAAGCACTCGCGGTATCGTCCCGCAAGTGCTTTTTTATGTAATAGACCTTTGTTAACGAACTGCCCTATTTCGCGATGGCAATTTTTTGAACCACTCCTGATGCCGTGACGGTATAAAGGCCGGTTATCAGATTGCTGGTGTTCACTGGCTTGCCGGGCTCAACGATTTGTTTGCTGATTATTTTTCCTTCCAGATTTCGGATAACTATTTCACCCTTTTCTTTCAGGTTTTTAAGATAGAAATGGTCGGCAGCCGGATTTGGATACGCAACCACACTCGCATGAGAGTTTTTTACGGAAACCACTTTTGAATAGGTGAATGTACCGTCAAAATCGAGTTGTTTGAGTCTGTAATAGCTGTTGAAGAGCGGAATTTTGTCAACAAAGCTGTAATTGCTTTCTCCATTGCTGTCGCCACCGCCGGCCACAAATCCAATCTTTTCGAATTTACTGCCGTCCCAGCTTCGTTCGATGTCGAAGCCCCGGCTATTGGTTTCGGACGTGGTTTTCCAGTTAAGTATATTTTGATCACCCTCATTGCTGCCTGAAAACGAAACCAACGTTACGGGAAGCGAAGTCACGACTTCGTTTTCGGTAGTAAGTGTCAGGCCGGGCACCGCACTGTTGGTGACCTCGGCGTAATAGGTTCCGTCTTCGGTTACATTGTAATTTTTGTTACCGACAATCGTGGCGACTAGTACGTTATTCTTATACCATTTGTAGGTATTGTTAGCAATTGTGCCCCCCGCTTCCGCCGTCAGCAGCTTCGTCCCTACATTATAGTTAATATCAATTTTTGCCTGATTTGAATACAGGTCAATTCGGCTGACATTGAGATCTAACCCTGCAAAATTGAAAGCATTGTTACTGATATCCACATTCGCAGACGTCGGGATTCCCGACAGGTCGGGGACAGGGCCCGTGAGTGTACCGTAAGGCACACCACAGCAATAATAATTTTCAAAACGCAATCCCAGGGCTTGCAGATTAACGAGGTTATTAAAAGATGCCGGAATTGTGCCTGTAAATTGATTAGCTCCGGAGAGATTTAAATAGGTCAGTTGAGTAAGGTTGCCCAGTCCGGAAGGAATAGCACCGGAAAATTGCTGGTTGGACAGATTTAAATGAGTAAGATTGACCAGATTTCCAAGTGAGCTTGGAATCGGGCCGTCGAGCGTGCCGAAGTACTGCATGTCCCGCAGACTGCAGCTCAGGTCAAGATAGGTAAGCTTGGTAAGGTTGCCGAGGCTGGCAGGTAGCGGTCCGGGAAGCGGCAGGCCTCCCATGCGATCGGGGTCGATACCGACATCGCCGCTAAGATCCAGATATTCCAGATTGCTAAGGTTTCCTATTTCGGTAGGTATAGGTAAATAGGGCGGATTGTACGCGGTCCGGGAATCTACAAAAACGGTCCAGCCGATAACCAGCCTTTTGAGTTGATCCAGATTCCCAATCTCGGGAGGAATACTGCCATCCAGGCCACTTTGTAGCAGATCCAGCCTCGTTACCCGCCCACCTTCGCAGGTCACGCCATACCAACCGCAAGGACTGTCGCCCGGGCTACCCGCGGGATTCCAACCCGCATTCTGATACCAGGCCGGACCGTTGGTCGAATTATATAGCGCAATCAATGCCAGTCGGTCCGATTCCAACGAACCCTGCCCGTAACTTGAAAAAAATGACAGTAGTAAAATTGCAAGTACAAAGTGTTTCATAGCTATGAATTATTAGAATTTGAGGGTAATGTATATTACTCTTTATAGGTAACAAAATGTAAACATCAGTCACAAAATACAAATAAATAATTGGTAATGTTGAGTTTAGATGAAAATGCTAATTTCATTTTAAATTGAGAACTTTATTGAAATCTATTTCACCGCAAACCTGAACAAATGGACCAGCTTAAAAAAGAAGATATCAAACAGGAAGTATTCGACCTTTACGATGACTATGCGCACGACCGTATCGATCGCCGCAATTTTGTGCAAAGTTTATCGGCCTATGCAGTCGGCGGAGTAACGGTGGCCTCGCTGATGAGTTTCCTGATGCCCGACTACAAGGGTCAGATTCAGGTTCAGGCAGGCGACCCGCGTTTACAATCGGATTATATTAATTATGATTCGCCTAAAGGTGGAAAGACGATCAAGGCATTGTTGTCGAAGCCTGCCGATGCGAAAGGTAAATTGGGTGGAATAGTGGTGGTGCATGAAAACCGCGGCCTTAACCCGCATATCGAAGACGTCGCCCGCCGCGCTGCATTGGCTGGCTTCATTTCCATTGCACCCGATGCACTTTCGCCGCTGGGCGGGTATCCAGGCAATGATGATGCGGGGCGCGAGTTGCAAAGCAAACGCGACCGCAATGAAATGCAGGAGGATTTTATCGCAGCCTACGAATATCTAAAGAACCATAAAGATTGCAATGGAAAGATCGGAGTGGTCGGTTTCTGTTTCGGCGGCGGCATTGCCAACATAATGGCCGTGCGCATTCCCGACCTGGCGGCTTCGGTACCGTTTTATGGTGGCCAGCCGGCCACGGAGGATGTTCCGAAAATCAAAGCGCCATTATTACTGCATTATGCGGCCCTCGACACCCGTGTGAACGAGGGCTGGCCCGCGTACGAGAAAGCATTGAAGGAAAATAACAAGGAATACACGGCATTTATTTACCCCGATGTGAACCACGGCTTTCACAACGACACCACGCCCCGCTACGACAAGGCTGCTGCCGAACTCGCCTGGAAGCGTACCATCGATTTTTTCAAAGCCAGGCTGGCGTAATGCGCAAATAGGGCAGGAGATTATATAACAAACCGCCCCGCGGAACCGAATTGGTGTCACGGGGCGGTTTGCTTTTCAGCGTCTTTGTCTGTTGAGGTAATCAGTGTGGTATTGCCGGAGTTTCTGATCGAGCTGGTAGCCGGTGCGGTAACGTTCGCCGATCCTGAACCCGCGGGTATAGCTGTATTCCCAGCGGAATTCGTCGGTGGTGCGGAACCTGGCCTTTTTACCCTGTGCGATCTTTCCGGGTGGGATAGGGACCGCAAAGTTGAAGCCTGCGGTCGTGCCGTTGTTGGTTTTCATCAGGTACAAACCCACTTCGACATTCGTAAACTGCCGTATCAGATCGAACCGCGCGCCCTCGTCGCCGGCAAGGTACCTTCCTCCTGACAGTTTCAGCGTCAGGTCAGGCCGGGAAAGCCGGTAGGAGGCGTCAGCGATGAGCAGCAGGTTTTCCATGTTTTCGTAGTAAATCCCGCTTTTGGTATAATAATACAAGCCGGTAAGGCCGCTTTCGAGCCCAAACGACCACGGGCCGGTCAGGTCATGATGCCGGTACTGGACATTTACCCCATATTGATCATTGTAAAAATAACCCGCCGAGGCACTGACAAAATGCTTGCCGAATGCCAGGAACTGGTTCAGGAAAACAGGTGCCGGCCGGACGATCTTCGGGCGGTTGTCCATATCGTTCGTGATCGGGAACAGCACGCCTGCATTCAGCGCCATTCCTTTCCAGAGATAAAACTGCGTTTGAAGCAAAATGCTCGTGTTGCTCTGCAGGGTCTTTTCGCGGTAGCCGAAATTCGCCGCAAACACCGGTTGCAGCCAGAAATCGAATTTGTATTTAGGAAGTAAAAAAGCCGATGACCGCATTTCGTTTCTCGCAAGCTGCCGATAGCTGATGCGCTTGTCCATACGGTAAGCACCCATGGGCACACCCTGGAACATAGGAACAAACTCCCTGACATTTGAATCGGGCAATGCGCGCTGCATTTCAAGCATACCAATGTACGGGTTGCGGTAAAGCCGCTGGTCGTAAGCCACTTTTCCCGAAGTGGAATCGATGTTCAGGTTTTCAAAATTGTTGAGCAGCTTTTCTTTCTCGGAAACAGGCGCGGGTTTGGGCGGTCTGGCATTGGCTGCTTCCTGATAATTACGCAACCTTCTGGGCAGCGTGAGCATATTCACCGCATAAGAAGTCCCGAAAGTCACCTGGTCGAAGTTCAGGATGCCTGCCTGAACGGTCCAGCGCTTGAAAAGCGTAGCATAAAGGCCTGCATTGAAATGCTGGCTGTCCCATTCGGCCATGAAACCCACCTTATTGTCGAAGCGAAGGTTGAAACCGCCGAAAGGTCCCGAAAGGTAGCGGTAGGCAAGATCCTTTTTCTTGATGATTTCAAGGCTGCCGAAGATATTGTAATTACTTTTTTCGGATTCGTCGCGCTGGATGTAAACCGGGCTTCCGAATCCTGCTGTAACGTCTGCGTATAGTCTATTGCTCAGGCGGAGCGTTTTGCTCGCCACGAGTGCATTGGTTGATAGTGAGTTGTCGATCCCGAACGGGGCCGAAACGATGATCGCGACCGAAGGACGCTTGGCGGTTTCTTTTAGCAGTAGGTATTTAAGGTCGAGCTGCCGGTCACCGATACCTTTCTGTCCGCGTTTTGCCTCGTTGTTGATCCGCAGCAGGTTGACGTTGACTTCCAGTCGAGGCAGCAATGTCAGGTTGGCAAAATAGATCCCTTCCGAATTTTTCCCGTTGTACCTGAACCCGTACCGGATCGGATTGAAATGGTAGCCAAACTGGAATGCCGCGTCGTCCATCTGGCGTGCAGAGGGAATGTAGATCAACCCCGGTTTGCCGGAAATGTTGGTTTGTGCGTGCACGCGGAAGCTCAGGCACAGAGCAAGCAGAAAGGGAAACAATACATTTCCCCCTCTGCTTCTAACAAATTGAATCATCCGCCGTATCGTTATTTGCCGCTGCCCTGGTTGTGGCAGTTTTCGATCATTTTGTCTCTTAATTCAACCGCCTTGGCAAGTGCTTCGTTGTAGCTAGCTTCTACGCGGGCCGTGTTTGAATTTTTGGTTTCTTCTGCACGTGCTTTCGCAATGGCAGCGATCTCCGTACAAGTGCCGATCTTGGCAGCTTCAAGCTGATTAACTTTGTCCAGGTAATCGAGCAACTGGATGTTGATCAACGCTTTCAGGTATTCATACTGTCCCGGTCTCAGGAACGGTTTCGCTTTTTCCAATGCAGCAAGCGCATCGTTCGCAATTTTGATACCTACCTGGCGAAGCGCCTCGAAATGTGCAGCACTGTTCTCACCGGTACATTTTTCGAGGTTTTTCTGAATGCGTTCCAGGTCTTTGTTGTAAGCATCGTTGATCCTCTCGAGCTCTCTCGCCTTACCTTCGTCGAGGCGCTCTTTCGTTCTGTCGAACTTCTCGTTGGCACGGGCGATACAGTCGTCGGTGTTACCTGCTTCAACAGCCGGATTCGACGATTTGCCTTCCGTTACCGCACCGGTACGTCCGCCGTCAAGAAGCCCTTCTACTTTGCCTGCTGTCAACAGCGACAGGTAGCTCTGGAGTTTTACGTCTCCCGAGGCTTTTTTCAGGATCGTACGCAGTTGTTCCGAGTTGAGCTCATTTTTAGATGATGGGCTAACCTGGTTCAAAGCTTTGATCTCAGCTGCTGTGAGTGAGGAAGATATCTCTTCGGCGGCTTTGCTTACGCTTGCAGGAATGCTTTCGGCAGTTACCTTGCTCAAAGCTGCGTTCAGTTCCTGTGTTTTAGCCGAAGGCTCCACTTTTCCCGGCACAAGTTTGATGTCGGGTGTTTCTTCCAGTGTGGTAGGTGCCAGTTCAAGCTTGTCCAGTTGGTTGGAAAGCTCCGTGTTCGCTGGTTCGAGTGAATCCGCTTCCTTGTCCTTACAGTCATAAAGGAAGAATGTAAGGAACGTCAGAAGGGTAAGTAACCTCAGTGTACGTGTTTTCATTACGAGTTAGATTTAGTGAAAAAGATATTTGGCGGATTATTAAATTGGTTCAAATAAGTACAATATGCTCCCGGGTCAGCGGGCCTGTCAAAGCCTGACCAAACGTTGGCTGGTTACCGGGTGTAATCAGTCAGGTATCACCAATCGCACAATAATGCCGGGCATTGCCTCCGAAAGGGCAAGCCGCATTAGCGAACGGATACTCCTATATGTTTCCCGTCATGCCACCTGACAACCCATTTGGTTGTGAAGCATGGTCAGGGCCGCACGTGCCTTTCCCGCATTCCAAAAGGAATTTTCGCAATTATCAGTAAGAGGAAGATGGTGGGACATTCCCGGAACGAGAGTCCTTGAAACAGAACAGTTATAAGGTAGGGTAGGATTTGTAAAGTGCCCGCATGGGTACTGCCCC
>CBIHPQ010000292.1:0-8897 GCA_966211825.1 uncultured Dyadobacter sp.
CCCGACCGTCGTGGGAAGGGAAGCAAAATTTACCATGACCCAAAACGACGGCGGCCGGGGTACAGTTTCCGTTGAATTCATTGGTATTAAAACCCGACTCCTGTTTGAAACACTGGTAATAAATGTCGCCAGGTTTTCCTGCTAGACAAAGGTCGAGATCTGCCTTCCTGCACCGGAAAAGTCCGTTGTTAGTACTCATCCAGATAAACCCGCTATGATCTTCCATAAATGAATGGACATCTTTGAGCGAGGCCCTTTTGTCCAAAGGCAGCTTAATGACGCGCCCTTCTTTAATGGCATAGAAACCTTTGCCGGTGGTACCTACCCAAAGCACATTGTTCCGGTCGAGGTGCAGGGTTTCTATGTTGTATTTTTCGAGATTTTTATAATGAGTTTGCTTGCCGGTTTTTACATTCAACAGCGCCATTATTTGCCCTCCCGCAATCCAGAAGTGCTCGTTATCGACGGGCAGGAATGTCCGTACCGTATAATTTAAATCGCAATGCCCGGGCAACGAACGCAGCGAATCACCATCCACATACGTCAGGCGCCGGCCCCCGGAAGTCAATATCCAGATCCGGCCGTCCGGTGATTCCCGGATACAACTGCTTCCGTACCGGTTAAACCGCTGCTTCAATTCACGGAGTTGTTCGTCCATCTCTATCAGCATTACTTTGTAAGTGGTACTGGACGTCATGTACACCCTGTCCAGCCAGTAATGTCCCCGGCTGTCTCTGAGTGCACCCTGAAACGCGCCCACATCAAATGGAAACCCCAGACGCGAGCCACCCGGATAAAGAAGGCCGAAGGCGGTGAGTACGCCCGTTTCGCCGTAAGGTACCTGCGGGTAAAAGTTTCCATACCCATTGCTATGCCGGTAGGCAGCAAATTGTTTGCGACGCAGAATATATATTCCGTGCGTCGCCGTCCCGATCACGTACATATTCAGCCGGGGATAATGGCGAAAGGAAGTGATATCCGAGAGGTCCGCTTCCAGAACCAGCGTAGCCTTTAATTCATTGCGCCCGGTATCTGTAAGCTGATAAATGGCTTTGTCGGTATGGTAGTACAGCAGGCCTGCATGTTCTAGCAGGCCCTGGACGTGCCTGGCGCCTCTCGCGGGGGCGGTCACGGGCAAGCCGGTTATCCTGACGGTCGTTCTATGTTGGTCGGCATCGACGGACGATATTAAACCGGGCTCGGCGACAAAATAGCATTTCCGGTCGCGGATCGCCCAAAAATTACCCTGCCCACCTGTCACGAGTTCGGGCATGATCATGGACCAGCGGACCTTTCCCCCGGAAAAGAATGATAACGAGTAATCCTGAACTGCAAGGAAGTCGGTCCGGAACTCGGCGATCCTTCCCAAATAGGCTTTTTTTGAAATTTGCTGCATCCGGCCTCTGCGGTCGAAAGTCAGGCTGACCCCATCCTGGAAACAGAGCACCCCGGTGGTGTCGAGAGCCAGGTTTCTGATGCGGTTGGATTTCATCAAGGGATAGTGGTCAGAATCGTACAGCTTAAACCGTTGCCCGTCGAAACGCACCAGTCCTGCTTCTGTGCCGATCCACAGAAACCCATCCTTATCCAGTTCCAGGCCCATAGCGCTGTTTTGCGGTAATCCGTTTTGGCTGGTGTAATGGGTAATGTGGTAATCTGAAATTTGGGCAGATGCTGTGCGTGCTACGAAAAACGCAGTGAGTAGCAGGACGATGCTTCGGGGATCAAGATATCGCATCTTGCGGTTGATTTTTCTACAATATACAGCGATTTTGAGATTTGCGCATGGGGACCATGTTTCATGCCCGAAAAGGCAAAAAGGCCTGTTCTCAAAATGCAGATGCAAGTTGAAAACAGACCTTTTGCAGATTATTTTAACGACGGACCGTTACTTTCAGGAATGTAGCGGGAATTGAAGTCGCATTTTTGTCGGTACTCTGATTTTGGCGTTCGAACAAAACTTCCAGTTCCCGTTGAAGATCGGCTTCCTTTCCCTCTTTTTCTGCCGCTTCAAATGCATTCATGGTAGGGCCGTAATATTTCCTGAAAGTATCAAGAAACTCAGAGGGAGAAAAAGGCGCCTGGAATGTAAAAGTCTCCCTTTCGAACGAGATATTTTCCTTCAATGCGCCGGCTGCGACGAAGCGCTCGGTCACATTATTCTCCACGCCCCAGAGCATCGGGCTGATAAAACCTTCCGGCGGCGCGGGCGTGTAGGCGGAGCTTACTTTCAGGATCTGTGCTACCAGCGTCGGGTCGCCCGGGATCCAGTTGCCCATCACGATTTTGCCGCCCGGGCGCGTCACGCGAAACATTTCTTTCGCCACATCAAATGGCTTTGGCGCAAACATGGCCCCGAAAATGCTCACTACCAGATCGAACTTTTCGTCCGGAATGCCGCTCAGATCGATCGCGTCGCCTTCCTGGAATGATATATTGGTCAGGCCTTCTTCTTTCACCCGGGCGTTTCCTGCTGCAACGAGGTTGCTCGCAATGTCGACGCCCAGCACATTCGCGCCGAGTTTGGCGGCGGGTATGGCCGTAGTACCGTCTCCGCAGCCCAGGTCCATCACTTCCAGGCCTTTTGTAATACCTAATTTTGCTACCAGTGCAGTGCCGCTTTCGCGCATAGTTGCCGCAAGACGGGTGAAATCACCCTTTTCCCAAAGTGCTTTGTTTGCATTCATTTTATTTTTCATTTTAAGTTAATAGATACGAATTGTTTACTGCTCAATACTGGACAACGCCCGTCCGGATCAATAAGGAAAGGATCATCGCGAGGAGTACAGTAATGAATTTAAGGTTTTTCATGGCTAATGTTAAATGCGCCGGGCATAGCCCGACAGGTTTTTATTTTTCGAATTGTAACTTCCCAATCACATTCTGTCCTACGATTTTTCCGTGGAGCAGGCTTACTTCACAAGTTTTGCGGTAATGGATGCCTGCATACACCCGCGACACGGCAGCTTCCGCAGCCGCTTCTTTAAATGAGTTGAATGAGCGCGGCGTAAAACCAGTGAGGTTGTAAGGCTTGTCCGTATAATGGTAGTTTTGGCCAAAAATATCCGTCAGTGCCTCCGCAGCCGCAGCCGACATGACCGAGTGGCCCGAAGGGTATTCCGGATGTGGCGGCGTAGGGATGACCGTATTCCAGTCGGGGTGGTTCATCACGGTGCGGATGTAGGTCACCGGCCGCACGCCCTGGTACACGTATTTCCCTTTACACAGGCTAATTGCGCCGTCGGACATCGCAATGCCCAGCTGTGTGAATGCCTTTGCCGCCACCGCCAGCGTCGGCTTTTCGATGGCCAGCACCTGGCTCAGCACATTATGCCACGAGTTGTCGGGCCAGAAAGTGGCGATAATCCGCTGCTCCTGCGTGAGCGACTGCGAAATGGTGTACAGCTCGGCCACCTGCTTATAGTATTCCGATGCCTTGTCCTCCGAATACGGTATCGGTGCACCTTGCTCTGCGCCTGCATCGCTGTTGGCGACGATCGTGCGCACCTTGCCCCAGTTGGAAAGAATGGCCGGTGCAAATGCAGGCGGCGTTGGTTTCCAGAAGGCTGGTCCGCTCAATGGCGTGTAGGGCGTCGTGTTGTCATACCCATCGGTTTTGGACCATTCAAAAACCGCGGCGGCGATTTTCTTTCCGAAGTCGATAGAATTAGCGAGCACGTCCGGTTGCTGGTGCTGCTGGTACCGCGCCAGATTGGCGGCTTCCAGCGAATCGATGCGGGCGAGGTTGGCCGGGGAAATTCCCGGATGGATCGCCCGGTTCATCGCCGCCAGTGCTGCATTGGCGCTGGCCGGGAAATAATAGGTCAGCGACTGGGCCGGCTGAGGCAGCGCGGGCAGGCCATTGAGCTGCGGTGCGATGGATTGGTACCCCGGCATGCCTGGCTGCAAAGCCTCCCATAATGCTACTCCCGTGTACGCCCACCTGCGGGCCAGTACGGGCGGAGGACCGGGCATAGCCTGCGCGATTTTCAATTGCATCGTAAGCCAGGAAGTAACAACCTCGGAGGAAGTTACCGGTTCGGCGGGGATTTCGGGCCCCTCGTGGTCAGTGCAGGAGATGGTTACCATGGTGCAGGCAAGCAGCCCGATGGCCGATCTCCTCATGCGTTTCAATACTGTTAAATTTTTCATGCTTTAATAGATTTTTGAGGCTGCAAAGTTGCACTGGGGCGGGGGAGTGAAACTTGTAATGGCGAAGCATATCCAGGTAATTGTGCGCCGCCGGAATGGCGATTCTGCCCTGCTGCGCGTAATTACCTGCATATGCATCCGCACTACCATTCGCGCCGGTGGGTGCTGTTTAGTTTTGCAGCCGGTTTAAATCACCGCACTTGTTTCTACCATTTACATTTAAAACAGCTATGAAAAAAAACAGCTTTTTCCGCTTCGGCGGACGCATTCTGAACTTCGTTATTTTGATGGGTTTCTTGACCGCCTGTACGGATCACGACGATCCAACACCGGCCACCACGCCTGCTGCGCGTATTCAGGCGAGCGAAAACCTTCCGATGCCCACCGCATTTGCACTGCCGGCCAACCAGCCGGGTTATGAGCGCGCGGCGACCTACTATGCCGTAGGTGTGCAGAAATACAAAGCGCAGGTGAAGGCAGGTTCGAGCCCGGTTCAGTACGAATGGGTTTTCGTGGCGCCCGAAGCGGACCTTTACGATGCCTCGAATGCCAAAATCGGTACTCATTTCGTCGGGCCGACGTGGAGGATCACTGCTACTAGGCACACGATCATGGGGCAGGCATTCAGTCCGGCCAAAACCTACTCCCATGACCCGACCAGCATCGACTGGCTGCTGCTAAGCAATAAGGCGGGACAAGAGCCGACCGGAATTTTTCAGGGGGTAGGCTACATTTTCAGGATCGCCACTACCGGTGGAAGAGCGCCGGGCACGCCTCCGGCCGACGTTACCGCCACGGTCGATGTGCCCTACACGGCGGTTTACAGGTTTGTGAAGCGCATTCCGTGATTACGGTTCTTGCCGGGAAACCCTTGCGGAGTATTCTGTGGGGGTTTCTCCAAATTCTTTTTTGAAGCTTTTGCTGAAATACGACTGATCATTAAATCCTACCGCATAGCCGATCTGCGTGATCGTATCGGCTTTCTGGCGGATCATTTCGGCGGCTTTTTGCAGGCGGAGGTCACGGATGAAATCGTTTGGCGCCAGGCCGGTGAGGGCTTTGAGCTTGCGCAGCAGCTGGGTACGGCTAAGGTTGATCTCCTCCGCCATTCTTTCGACCGAGAATAACACATCTTCCATATTGGCTTCCACGATCTCTTTGGCCCGCATCAGGAACTTGTCGTCCAGCGACATTTCCTCTGCGGAAGTCACCTGTACCCGAATGCGCTCCCGGTAGCGCTCTGCCAGTTTTTTTCTCAGCTCAATAAGGTTTCTGACACGGACGGTCAGTTCTTCCACGGAGAATGGTTTGGTAAGATAATCGTCTGCACCTGTTTTCAGCCCGTCGATGCGCGACTCCTGGCCGCTTTTTGCCGTTAGTAATATCACCGGGATGTGGCTTGTCCGTTCATCGGATTTGATGTTGGCGGTGAGCTCCATCCCGTCCATCCGGGGCATCATCAAATCGCTGATGATGATGCTGGGCAGCACTTTCCGTGCGCACGCAAGCGCCTCCACGCCGTCCGGGACTTTAAATACCGTATATTCTTCTTCAAGCAGCGACGCCATGTAATCCCTCAACTCCGGATTATCCTCCACGACGAGCACCGTTTCCCGGTTTGCCGGATCACGGAGTGCCGGATCACGGGATGCCGGATCACGAAATGCCGGATCGGGGTTTTCTGTATGAGGCGTTTCCAATCCGCTGCCTGTGCGTGCATTGTCTTTTGATATATTAAGATTTTCAGGTGTCGCCGCCGGCATGATATACCCGCTAAAACCGGTTTCCACAAGCTGGCTGGCATCATAGGCTTCCTTATCGACCGGAACTTCCACCGAGAATACGGATCCTTTGCCCAATTCGCTTTGAAGGCTGATATTTCCCTTGTGCAACCGCACCAGCTCCTGGGCCAGTGCCAGCCCCAGACCGGTTCCGCCATCCTGGTTTTCGACGGTTTGCCTGGCCTGATAAAACGATTCAAATACCTGCTGCTGCTCGTCGGGCGCAATGCCTTTGCCGGTATCCGAAACCGAGATGTACAGCATTTGCCGACCAACTTTCTCCTGCATATGCGCGGCAAACATGACAGAACCGCCGGTAGGCGTGAACTTAAATGCATTTGAAAGCAGGTTGATGATCACTTTTTCGAGCTTGTCCGGATCAAACCAGAATTTTCCTTCCGGTAATGTGATATTTTGTTCAAAAGTGATGTGCGCATGTTGCGCCAGCGAGTCGAAAGAGGAGGATAAAATGCTCAGAAACTGGCGTAGATCGCCTTTTTGTACTTGAAGTTCCATTTTGCCCGCTTCCAGTTTGGACAGGTTCAGGAGCTGGTTCACCAGTTCCAGCAGCCGGTTGGCATAGCGCTTCATGATCAGCAGCTTATCCTGCTCGGCCGGTGGTTTTTTACTTAATTCTTCTTCCAGCGGCGCCAGAATGAGCGTTAGCGGCGTGCGGAACTCGTGGGAAATGTTGGCAAAAAACCTTGACTTCATCCGGTCCATTTCTTTCAGTTCTTCCGTTTGCAGCATGATTTTCTCGGTGCGTTCGCGGACCGTATTTTCCAGTTCCAGCTTTTCCATTTTCAGCTTTCGCTCGCGGAACCGCACCAGCATGGCGGCGAGCCCGCCCAGGAGCAGCGCATACAACGCGAATGCCCACCAGGCGCGGTACCAGGGTGGGAGGATGGTAAATGCCAGACTGGCCTCACCGCCCGCCTGGCCATATACGTTTCGCCCGCGAACCCTGAAAACGTAATGTCCTTCCGGCAGGTTGGTAAAATCCACGAACGACTCCCCCGACCAGGCCGACCATTGGTCATGAAAGCCTTCGAGAAAGTACTGGAACTGGTTTTTGGTGGAAAGATCGTAGCTCGGTAATGCAAACTGAAAGCGCAGGCCCTTATGTCCGTAAGCGATTTCGGGCGACGCATCCCGAAAACCGATCAGCGAATCCTTATTGATGGAAATCTGCCTGATGAGCGTTTTGAATGGCTTTATGGTATTGGTTTTCAGGTTTTTATCAAACAAAACAATCCATTTATTGGACCCGAAAAGCATAAACCCGTCCCCATTGTCGTGTACTTTGGAAATCAGCGCATCCGACATTCTTCCCGACATGGGCAGTTTCTGCAAGCCTTTTTTACCATATTCGAAAACATGGCTCTGGTAATTGTGGTAGAGGGTAAACCACATGGTCCCGTCCCGGCCGGCGACGATTTCATTGATCCAGCCGCCTTTGTAGGGTGCCACGCCGGCGGTGAGCAGCGAATCCACTTCAAAAACACGTTTAACTGTGTTGAACCGGTGCATTGCCTTGTCGGTAGAAGCGTAGACCGTGTTTCCTACCTTTTCGAGCCAGCGGATTTTGTTGGATGAGAGCCCGTTTTCAGGGCCATGGTGGATGAGTTTAAATGTATCGCGGAGCGTGTGCCCGGGCGTTTGCCAGGCCATTTCGTAGATGCCGTTGCGACGGCTGTTGATGAAAACCGTTCCGTCGTCGGCTCGTGCAAAGCTTTCGGAAAAAAACTGCATATCCTCCCGTTTGTGGCCCTGGACCCATTTCCCATCCTGAAAAAGCAGTTCGGTGAGCCCGTTGCCTTCGAGGCCTACCAGTAGATTCTGCGGCATTTGTGCCGGACGCGATTCTTCCACACGCACGACATTTTCCCGGGCTATTTGCGCCCGCCGGCCATGCTGGTCGAGCACAAAAACGCCGTCGTAGTTGGATACGATGAGCTCGTTACCATAAGTCTGGCAATGCATCGTCAGGTTATCAATTCCTGCTATTTTTTTAAAATAGGGTTTCGCTATGCCTTGCGAGGGCAGGCTATTCAGCTCAAAAAGCCCTTTGCTGTTCGTAGTGAAAAGCTTGTTGCTGAAGACCTCGATATCCATCGGGTTTTCGTCGAGACCGTGATTTTCATTCAGTACCCGCAGCGGCGAATTGGTTTCCAGGCGGCTGATCCCATTGTCGGTAGCCAGCCACAGGTCCGATTCCGCATCTTCAAAAACCGAATATACCGCGTCGCTGGCCAGCCCTTCTTTTCTGCAAATGTTGTTTCGGATGGTCCCATTACCGTCCATGAGGTACAACCCCGAACCGGTGGTGGCCAGGGCAAAATCCCCGTTGTTCAGCCGCAGGCCGTGGTAGACGGCGTCGCGGATCCGGACCCGCTGCCCGTCTTTCAGAAAAGGTTCGAGTGTGGAACCGTCGTAGATGAAAAATTCCTTGCTAAGCCCCACCGCCAGTAACTTGTTGCCTTTGTAGGGCAGCAAGCTGGTAAGTCCCATCCCTTTGAACGCCTCTCCGCCTTCGACCAGTTTCAATGATCCGTTTTCGTTTTTCAGAAGCCCTTTTTCGCTCGCGCTCACGTACAAGGTCCCGTTGACCAGCCAGGCAAAGCCGAGGGTGCCGATATCGCTTCTCCAAACCCTGAACCGCCCGTCGGCCCATTCGAGAATGTGTGAATCGCAGACGAAATAGACCGAGTTTTTGTCGGCAAACGTAAACCATACATTGCCGAAGTTCCAGTCGGCGCGGTTTAACTTATTTTTCAGGGAATGGAAAATCATCCTATTCTGTGTATTTGCCGCCAGGTAACCCAACTCGCCCGATCCGCCCACGTATATGCGCCCCCGGGAATCCTTGGCGAGCGACCGTACCGGATTTCCCTCGGTAGTAGGAATGAGTTTCCACGACGTCCCGTCATATTCAAGCACGCCTGAATTATTCGCTGCATAAAT
>CBIHPQ010000293.1:0-8865 GCA_966211825.1 uncultured Dyadobacter sp.
ATGGCAGAATGGAAGTGCTCGATACGCCCACAAACCTGAAAAACAGCTTTCACGCGCGCTCGATGGACGAGGTGTTTTACCAACTCGCGCGCGGCGCGAAAAGAGGGGATTAGCTATGAAACAGTTTCTCGCATTTGTCAGAAAAGAATTTTACCACGTACTCCGCGACCGGCGCACGTTGCTGATCCTGTTTGGGATGCCTATCGCACAAATATTGATCTTCGGGTTCGCATTGACCAACGAGGTGAAGGATTCGGAAATACTGGTGGTGGATTATGCTAAAGATAATGCCTCGCAGGAGCTGCTGACGAAGATCGGTTCGAGCCGGTATTTCAACATCCGGCAGGCTGCGTTAAGTCACAAAGAGATATTAAGCACGTTTCAGAAGGGTAAAATAAAGGCGGTGGTGGTGTTCCCGGCGAATTTCAATGAGGACCTGCTGCACCAAAACAAAGCGCAGGTGCAGATCATTACCGACGCCAGCGACGTGAACACGGCCAATATGATCACGAATTACCTGTCATCGATCATGATGGATTATCAGAACCAGGTCAATACAAGCCTGGAAATTCCCTATCGCATAACGCCGGAGGTGCGGATGCTCTATAATCCGCAGCTGAAAGGCGCGCATGGTTTCGTGCCGGGTGTGATGGCACTGGTGCTTTTGTTGGTTTCTGTGATGATGACGGCCATTTCCATCGTGCGCGAAAAGGAAACGGGTACGATGGAAATCCTGCTCGTATCGCCGTTCAAACCGGTGCTGGTGATATTTGCCAAAGCATTTCCCTACCTCGCATTATCGCTCGTGAACGTGACGGCGATCCTGCTGCTGAGCGTGTTCGTGCTCGACCTGCCGGTAAAGGGAAGTGTGGCGCTGCTGTTCGCCGAGAGCACATTGTTTATCATTACCTGTCTGGCGCTGGGCATTTTCATATCCATTAAAACATCCTCGCAACAGATCGCGATGCTGATTTCGCTGATGGGTATGCTGCTGCCGACGATGATGTTCAGCGGCTTCCTTTTCCCGATCGAGAACATGCCGGTGCCGTTGCAGGTGATTTCTAACATTGTTCCTTCCAAATGGTTTTACATGATCGTCAAATCAATCATGATCAAGGGATTAGGGCTGGCTGCGCTTTGGAAAGAAACGCTGATTTTGCTCGGTATGACCGTTTTTCTGCTGCTGGTGAGTTTGAAAAGTTTTAAAATCCGTTTGCAATGAGGACATTACGATTTTTATTACGCAAAGAATTCAGGCAAATTTTCAGGGACAAAGCCATCGTCGCGATGATCTTTTTTATGCCCATGGTGCAGCTGATCCTGATGCCGCTCGCGGCCGATTATGAGGTGAGGAACATCAATTTGTCAGTCGTCGATCATGATAAATCGCCCTATTCGCAGAAACTCATTTCCAAGATCGTGGCTTCCGGCTACTTCCGGCTTACGGGTTACAATGCGTCGTTCAAGGAAGCATTCGGGCTGATCGAGTCCGATAAAGCGGACCTGATCCTCGAAATCCCGCACGATTTTGAAAGAAACCTGATTCGCGAAGACCAGGAAAAGCTGTTCGTAGCGGTGAATGCGATCAATGGTACAAAGGCGAGCCTGGGTGGTTCGTATCTCGGAAGCATTATCGCGGATTTCAATGCGGACATTCGCATGCAGCTGGTCACGCCGCCGCGTTTCAGCCAGTTTCCGGTGATCGAGGTCGTGGCTTCCAACTGGTTCAACCCGGTGCTGAATTACAAAGTTTTTATCGTTCCGGGCATTCTGGCCATCCTGGTGACGATGGTAGGAGGGTTTTTATCTGCATTAAATATTGTGAGGGAAAAGGAAATAGGCACTATTGAGCAGATCAACGTCACGCCCATCAAGAAGCACATTTTTATTTTAGGTAAACTGATCCCCTTCTGGGTTTTGGCCAATATGGTTTTTACGATCGGTCTGCTGGTCGCGCGGTTTGTCTACGGGATCGTGCCGGTAGGAAGTTTGCTGACTTTATATGCCTTTATATCCGTCTACTTGCTGGCCGTGCTGGGCTTCGGTTTGCTCGTATCCACATTTTGCGACACCCAGCAGCAAGCCATGTTCATCATGTTCTTTTTCATGATGCTGTTCATACTGCTGGGCGGGCTATTCACTTCGATCGACAGCATGCCCGACTGGGCGAAACTTATCACACGTGCCAATCCGGTACGCTATATGATCGAGGTTATGCGGATGGTTGTTCTCAAAGGCAGCAGCTTCACCGATGTCCTGCCGCATGTTGGAATAGTAGCACTAATGGCCGCCGTCCTAAACGGCTGGGCTGTTTTCAACTACAAAAAAACCAATTAACAATGCTGACCAAACCCTACCACACCTGACCATTACCCACAATGCTAACCGACCTCCACCATCGCCTTAATCACCCCATTCGCCGGGTCAAGCCAGCTCTGGAACTCGTCCTTCACCTGCCCGAATGCGACACGGTGTGTAATGTATGTTTTGGGGTCGACCAGGCCATTTTTCATGCTATGGATCACATGCTCGAAATCGGCGCGGGTAGCGTTTCGGCTGCTCATTAAGGTCGCCTCGCGCTTGTGGAATTCGGGGTGGCTGAATGCAATTTCACCTTTTTGAAGGCCAACGAGCACATATTTGCCGCCGTGGGCCAGGTAGGCAAATGCGGTGTTAATGGCGCGGAGATTACCCGTCGCATCGATTATGACCGTCGGCATATCGCCGTTGGTGATCTCTGCCAGGCGTTCGGTAACATTTTCGGTGAGGCCGTTTATCGTGTGCTCCACACCAATGCGCTCCCGGCAGAATGCCAGGCGCTGGTCGTTGATATCCAGTGCGATAACCTTTCCGCCCGCAATGCGAGCGAACTCCATCGTACCCAAACCGATCGGTCCGGCACCTACCACGAGTACAAACTCGTCCTTACGCACGTCCGCGCGGCGTACGCCGTGTGCGCCTATCGCGAGCGGTTCCACGAGCGCGAGCTCATCAAAGCTCAGGCCGTCGCCGTGCATGAGCGAGTAGGAGGGGATGGAAAGGTATTCCACCATTCCGCCGTCGATATGCACGCCGGAAACTTTCAGGCTGGTGCAGCAGTTGGGCTTGCCGTTGCGGCAGGCAACGCATTTCCCGCAGTTGAAATAGGGTACAAATGTGACAGCCTCGCCCTTCACAAAACCCGGTGCGTCGGTTTCGACGATCTCGCCGGCCAGTTCGTGGCCCAGGATTCGCGGGTAATTGAAGAAAGGCTGCGTCCCTTCAAATGCATGCAGATCGGTTCCGCAAATGCCTATTCGTTTGATTTTTAAAATGCTATGCCCCGGTGTGGCTACCGGAGCATCGGCCTGTTCGTATGAAAACGAGCCGGGCGTCGTGCAAACTAGTATTTCCATTGCATGTATGTCAGGAATTGGCGAGCGCGCGGTCGAGGTGGACGTAGCCGCCGTCGACGTAAATAAGCTGCCCGGTAGTGTGGCTGGATCTTTCCGAAAGCAGGAAAACGGTCATGTTTGCGATCTCCTCGGCGGTGGTCATGCGGTTTTCCAAAGGAATATTGGCGGTAATGGCTGCCAGTTTTTCCTTGGGGTTTGGCAAAGTTTCAATCCATTTTTCATACAGTGGCGTCCAGCATTCTGCTACGATTACCGAGTTCACGCGGATGCCGTATTTCAGCAACTCCACGGCCCATTCGCGCGTCAGCGCATTGCGTCCGCCGTTGGAAGCTGCATAGGCCGACGTTCCTCCCTGGCCCGTATCCGCCGTTTTGGAGCTGATATTGACGATCGAACCTTTGGAAGCTTTCAAAGCAGGCAATGCGTAATGCGCCATCAGATAGTAATGCACCACGTTCTTGTGCAGGGAAGCGATGAAACCGTCGTAAGTGCCGTTTTCAAGCCCGACACCGTCATTTACACCCGCGTTATTGACCAAACCATCGATCCGGCCATATTTTTCAAGTACTGCATTCACTGCCTTTTCCGAGTCTTCCGGGCGGGTAAGTTCGGCTGATACCTGAAACGACTCTTTTCCTTCCGCCGCCAGCGCGTCGACGACCTTCTGATTATCTTCCGCATTTCTGCCGACGATCACCGGAATCGCGCCTTCGGATGCCAGCACCTGCACGATACCTTCGCCGATGCCTTTTGCCCCACCGGTGACGACGATCACCTTATTTTGAAGTTTTAAATCCATTATTTTTTAATAAATACTTATAAATGAATTGGTTATATCTAGTGCGAAGTGCCCAGCGTCACATTCTTCACCGAGCTGTTACGGATCGCGAAGTATAGTACTACGAGGAAACACACCGCAGGGACTATGTAAGCCGTTTGAATGGACGAAATATCCGATACCTGACCCATAATCACCGGGAAAAAAGCGCCTCCTACAATCGACATAATCACGAGGGAAGAACCGATTTTGGTCTTTTCGCCCAGGCCGCGGATGCTCAATGCAAAAATCGTCGGGAACATGATCGACATGAAGAATTCCACGCCTACCAATGCGTAAACCGAGAACATGCCGTCGGTAAGTACGGCAATAATGAGCAGTATAATGTTGGCAATGCTGTAAATGGCCAGTAGGCGGGGCGGTGCTACGAAACGCATCAGATAGGTTCCGATAAATCGCCCGATCATAAATGCGAGCAATGCGCCCGAAAGCAGGTAGGCAGCCGTTTTTTCATCAATACCAGCCCCAGGATAAGCGAAACGAATGAAAAAGCTGCTGATACACACTTGCGCACCTACATAAAAAAACTGTGCTGTCGTTCCCAAAATCAGGTTCTTTTCGCCCCAAATGGAACCGCTTACCTTTTGTTCGGCTTCTTTTTCCTCCTTGATTTCAGGCAGGGAAGTACGCCAGATCATCACCGCGACAAATAGTACGACCAAGCCGATCAGGATGAACGGGATTTGCACGGACGACGCTTCTTCGTTCAGATAGGCATTCAGCTGGTCGGGTGACATGGCCTGCTGCTCCGCCCCGCTGAGTGTTTTGCCCGAGAGAATGAATTTTCCTCCCATTAACGGCGCCAGAAATGCGGCCAAGCCATTAAATGACTGCGCGAAATTGAGCCGTTGGGTCGCGGAATCCGCGTCGCCCAAAACGGTTATGTAGGGATTGGCGGCAGTTTCGAGCATGGTCAGCCCGCTTGCGATGACGAACAATGCAAACAAAAAGAATCCGAAATGCCGCATTTCGGCCGCAGGATAAAAGAGAAATGAGCCGGCGGCAAAGAGTAATAATCCAAAGGCAATACCGGCCTTGTAGCCATACTTCTTCATGAAAAGCCCGGCAGGCAATGCGACCAGAAAGTAGGCGATGTAGGAAGCCGAGTCGATCAGCGCCGATTGGAAGTCGCTGAGTTGACAGGCTTTCTTTAAATGCGGGATCAGGATCGGGTTGAGGTTGAGGGCAAAGCCCCAGAGAAAAAACAGTGACGTGATGAGGATGACAGCCAGCCGCGTCTTACGATCGGTCATAAGGGATAAATATTAATAGATGCAGGAACGGCTGTAAAGTAAAACAAAACAATGCAAAGGAATTATATTTTTTTACGGTGAATGCTTCGCCCGCTACTCAAATATTCCGATACATTGTTTTGCAAAGGCTGGCTTTCAGATATTCAGCTGTCGCTGCACTTCGTCCTTTTTCCGGCGCGATACTTCGATGCGCGAGCCGTCGGAAAGGATAATGAATTCGTTGTTGTTGCTGATCCGGACAATGTGGTCGAGGTTGACCAGGTGGGACTTGTGTGTGCGGATGAACCGGAACTTGTCCAGCATGTCCTCGAAATGTTTCAGGGTTTTACTGGCAATAAACGGCCGTTTGTTGATCAGATGGATGATCGTGTAGTTGCGGTCGGCTTCCAGGCGGAGGATTTCGTGTATCATAAAAAAGAAAACACCTTCGCTGGAAGGCACGGCAAGCCGGAAATCCTTGGAATCGCGTTTGTCGATATTGATCGCGAGGTTGTCAAAAAGCATCTTGCGCTGGCGGATCGTCTCGCTTTTGGTGAAATGCCGCTTCACTGCTGCCCGCAAATCTTCCGGGCTGATGGGTTTGAGCAGGTAATCCAGCGCGCTGAACCGGATTGCCTGGATCGCGTACTGGTTGTGGGCCGTTGTGAAAATGACGTCGAAGTCAGGATTGTTGGGGAGTTGTAAAAAGTCAAATCCATTCTGGTGGGGCATTTCCACGTCGAGGAAGACCAGGTCGGGCTGATAGAATTCCAGCACCCCTTTGGCTTCTTCGACTGATGCCGCAGTCCGCACCTCTGCAATTTCGGGCACGAAGCTCATGATAAACTGGTGCAACACATTGCGGGCTCTTGGCTCGTCGTCGATGATCAGCGCTTTTATCATAGTGGGATATAGTGTTAAGACCTGTGAATCGCAGCGATTCAGCTGTGATTTTTTCCCAAAGTATGATATCAGCAACGTCCAACCCCATTCCGATGTCCGAATGGCACCAAATGGTTATTGAAAGGAATCGGGCAATGAAATGAGCCCCTTATGGTGGTGCTACGGAATTGTTTTAATGCGCATCGCCCTCGTAGCCGATCGGTTTTTTCTGGAAGCTGTAAATCAGATAAAACAATGCGGGCAGGATCAGGATACTGCCCAAAAGTAGCGCCCAGGCAAGGGCCTCAATGGTTTTTTCGTGCCCGGCGTGCTCGGTGAGGGACAAATAGCCACCGTCTTTCAGGATAACGATGTTTGGAAAGTGCTTGAAAGTGGTGGTAAGGAGGATCATCGTTACCTGAAATCCGGCAAGCGGGCGCAGCAGGGAAATTTTGCCCTGATACAGCAAAGTCCACATCCAGACCAGCGATAAGGTGGCCGAAAGAATGGCCACGCGTCCTAGCCAGTTGCCGAAAACCCAGTCCAACAGCGGGATATGCTCATACCAGGCTGCTGCAAATACCATTGCGCCGGAAATCACTGCCGCGATATTGAAAAACTGGGCCTTATGGGCAAACCGGAGCCGCTCGTGCTCAATGTCGGTTTCTCCGATCAGGTAAACCGACGCGAGAAACCCGCAGATCGACACGGTGAACAATCCGACGGTGATGGCAAACCAATGGAGCCAGCTGAAAATGTAGGCATCCATAAAAGAACCGGCCTGCGGATCAATGTGGCCCGACACCGCGCTCCCCGCGATAATGCCCAGGAAAAGTGGCGTGGTAAAGCTGGAAACCGCAAATATCGTATTATAAAGATGCTGCATATCATCCACCACGGCGTCGTAATGCCGGAATGTGAATGCTGTACCGCGTGCGATAATGCCGATCAGCATGACCGTCAGCGGAATATGCAGGTTCACCGACATGGTTGAATAGATCACCGGAAACCCGACGAACAGGATCACAATGGCGATGATCAGCCACATGTGATTGGCTTCCCAGATTGGCCCGATGGCCGAATAGAGCGTTTTGCGGGTAATCTGCTTGTTCTTTTGCGAAGTAAAAAGCTCGATGATCCCCGCACCAAAATCCGCCCCACCCAGCAGCAGGTAAAGCAGAATCGACGCCCAGAGGAATGTGATGACGATGTAGAGCATTTTTAATGATTGAATGATTGAATGATTGAATGACTGAATGAGCCGCCGTGGAACGACGGATCGTTCACTCGCTAAGCATCATACAACTCCCCTACCATCTTAATCTGCCGGTAGAGCATAAAAGCGACGAATGCGGCCAGTGAAACGTAGATGGCAGTGAAGAGGTAGAATGAATAGGCGATGCCGGGCATGGGTGTGACGGCGTCGGCGGTACGCATGACGCCGTAGATGATCCAGGGCTGGCGGCCTACTTCTGTGACCGTCCAGCCGGCTTCTACGGCAATAAAGCCGAGAGGCGTGGCTAATGCAAACAGTTTTAGCAGCCACGGTGCCCGCAACCATTCCCTTTTCTTCCATAATGCGGCGAAATAAAGTACCGAAATCAGCATCATAGCCATTCCCATGCCCACCATAAGCTGGAACGCATAATGGGTGATGGCGACAGGCGGGTGGTTTTCTTCCGGAATACGGTCGAGACCTGTTACTTCCGCTTCGAAATTACCGTGAGCCAGGAAGCTGAGGAAACCCGGCAGCTTTACCGCGTAATCGACCCTTTTTTCTTCTACATTTGGAATACCCCCCACAATAAGCGGCGCCGATTTTTCGGTATGGAAATGTGCTTCCATCGCGGCTAGCTTGGCGGGTTGGCGAATGGCTACGTCTTTCGCCGAAATATCACCGCTCAGAGGTTGCAGCATGGCCGCCACACACCCGAATATCGCTGCAATTTTGAAGGATTTGGAGTGAAAAAGGACATTACTCCCGCGCAGGATCATGAGCGCGTGCACCCCCGCGACCGCGAAACCCGTTGCGGCGAATGCGGCGAGCGTCATGTGTAATGCCTGCGAAAACCAGGCCTCGTTGAACATGGCCGCAATAGGGTCTATATTAAGGTATTGTCCATTCACGTAATCGAAACCGGCCGGGCTGTTCATCCAGGCGTTGGCAGCGACCACGAGTATGCCCGATGCGAGACCGCTTACGCCTACTACCACGCCCGTAAACCAGTGAAACCAGGGATTAAACCTGCCCCAGCCGTAAAGAAAGAAGCCGAGTGCGATCGCCTCGATAAAAAATGCCGTTCCTTCAAGGGAAAACGGCATTCCTAATATCGGTCCGGCGTGTTTAATAAACCCCGGCCATAAAAGCCCGAGCTCAAACGACAGCACCGTACCCGATACCGCGCCGGTGGCGAAAAAAATGGCAACACCTTTGCTCCAAGCTTTCGTAACGTTTTTATAGACGGTCTGACCGGTTTTGAGATAGTAGTAATGGGCAACGGCCATAAAGAAGGGCATG
>CBIHPQ010000294.1:0-8864 GCA_966211825.1 uncultured Dyadobacter sp.
CCTCAATCCCAAGGGCATTACCCTTTCGCCTGATTTCAAACGGCTGTCCGTCCAGGTTTCGTCGCCCTATTTCGGCAACCCCGAAAACCTCAACCTCGAATACCAGGTTGCCGGGCTGGACAACGAGTGGCGCAAAGTCGAAAAAAACGGGCAACTGACTATCACCAGTCTGCCGCCGGGGGGCTACAAGCTCCTGGTAAGGCGGAATGCCGCCCGTGCGGACAGCGGTGGGCAGTTCGTATTGCCGATCGAGGTGCAGCCGTGGTTTTACAACACGTGGTGGTTTTACCTGCTTTGCATTTGTGTATCGGTCGGCATTGGTTACCTGTTGTTTAAAAGGCGGCTTACGACGCTGCAAAAAGAAGCCCAGGCGCTTGAAAACGTCATTTCCGACCGGACGCGCGAGCTGAAAAATGCGGTCAACGACCTGGCGACTTCGGAAATGGCCTTGCTGGAAAGTAACCGGTTCAAAGACCATGTGATCACGATGGTGCTCCATGACATGCGCTCGCCGCTCAGGTTTATCTCGCTGATTAGTGGAAACCTGCTGAAAAACCACACGCGTCTCACGCCTGCGGACCTGGACGCCTACCTGAGCGACCTGCATATGGGCACGCAAAACCTGCTGGGCTTTACCGAACAGTTTTTTATGTGGATCAGCACGCAGCAGCAAGGGTTCAAGATCAGCAAGAACCTGTTCCCGTTGAATGGGCTGTTTGAAGAAATCGCGTCGCTGTACAAAGAGCTGTTCAAAGTGAATCATAACCGGCTCACCATCGTACACACCGACCTGGAATGTATTACAGATTACCAGATACTTTCCGTCGTGATCCGCAACCTGATCGATAACGCCAACAAGAATACGAACGACGGGGAAATCACCCTTTCATGCCGTGAAGAGAGAGGGCAGCTCATGATTTCGATCAGCGATACGGGGCAGGGACTGAGCGACGAGCAGATCTCCCTGTTTATGAGCCGCGACAGGCAGGCCGGCAACCGCGGGACCGGCAGTTTGCTGATCCATACCATGCTCGACTACATTCAGGGAAGCATTTCAATCGCCAGCCAACCGGGGCGGGGGAGTACTTTTACGATTCTCCTTCAAAATCTGCATCAATTTGATACATCTGGGCAAGATGGTTCAGTTCTAGCAGGTTCTTGATTTCCAGCTTGTCGAAAACGCGACAACGGAAGCTGCTGGCCGTAGAGGCGCTGATGGACAATGATTTGGCAACTTCCAGTGCGCCATAACCTTTGAGCAGCAGCAATGCAACTTCAAACTCCCGTTTCGACAGCTTATCGAAGGGCGTGTTGGCTACATTGCCGATCAATGCATTGGAAAAAATTTCGCTTTGGGACCTGGAAATGTACCGGCGGCCCTGACTGACGGTGTGGATCGCTTCGGCAAGCACTTCGTCGGGTTCGGTTTTGTTGACATACCCGAGCGCGCCTTCGCGAAAGAAACGTGCCGCAAAAACCTTATCGGGCTTCATGGTCACGACCAGTATTCTGAGCTTCGGGCGGATACGCAAAATATCGGGTATCAACGCGAGTTCGTTGGTTTCGGGCATGTTCAGGTCGGTGATCAGCAGGTCAAATTCCTGCCCGTTGATCTTGTCGAGCACTTCCCGGCCGGTTTCGGCAAATTCTACGTTCACACCAAATCCCAGGACTTCTTTAACGACCATCTGCAGTCCCTTCCGGACAAGCTGGTGGTCGTCGGCTATTAATATCGAAAGCGGCATAATTGAAATGAGTCCTTTCAGGATTACGGTTTGATCGTAATGACTGAAATTAATGCATTTCACACTGAATTACAAAACAGCAATGTGCTATCAATTGGACAATACCGAAGCTAGTTCGACAATATTAATGACATTTTTCTTCAACATAACCGTCCGTTTGATGGTACTCACCGTGCTGTGTCTGACATTCAGGGCTGTGGCTATTTCCGAAGTTTTCATCCCGCTGATGAGCAGGTTAGCCACTTGCTCCTCGCGCGGCGAGAGTTTGTTGGGCTTTCTCTGGAGGTTGTATTTCAGGAAGTTACGGATCTGGGCCTGATTGGTAGGATCGAACAGGAATTCGTATCCGAACGTCTTGAGGGTGTTCTGACAAATATATCTCTTCGTATCAAGCACTTCCAGCAGGCAGGTTTCCGTCTCACTGTCCTGGCACCCCTTGGAAATACACGCGCTGGCTCCGGCCAGTACCAGCGACAATGCTTTTTTATAGAGATTGTCGTTGTACATGATCACCCACGGGATGGTGCTGTATTTTTGGATCATCCGGGCATCGATACCCGTCTTTTCATTCACCCCGGCCACAACCAGGTCAATGTTGTGATTGGACAAATACTTGGAAATGCCGGCCACTGTGTTGGTTTCGTAGAATTTAAAATCTTTTCCCAGGTTCTTGAAAAACTCTTTCAGCCCTGTCAGGATAATGGGATGCGAGTCGTATAAAATTACGTGGAGCATAATATTGATGCGTGTCTGAGAAGGCTGATCCGGTGTTTGGTATACGTTAGTCTAATGTCTGGATGGCTTGCACCAGGTTGGTCACGGAAAGTTTGCGGAATGCGCGGGCCTTCAGGGCACTTACGGTGCTTGTCTGAATTTGCAGGCGGTCGGCGATCTCTCCGGCTTTCAGGCCTGTTTTTAGCAGCGACGTTATTTCCGATTCCCGGCTGGTAAGCTCTCGTACCCGCGGACGATAGCTGCCCGCGCCATTCCTGATTGCCCTGAACCGCCAGTATTCGGCGTTCACATGTGCCTGGGTAGTGGCGCACACGTGGCGCCTGCATTGAAGCACAGCCGAAAAACCTTCCCTCAATGCGGTATCGGTACATTTTTTGGACATACACGCCCCTGCGCCCAGGGCCATCAGGTCCATCGCGGTCTCGGCGCCCTCTTCGGTGTAGAGCACGGCGGTTTTGGGAAGTATGGAGGAAATCAGTTCATTGTCAAGATTTTCCACATCATTGACACTCAGGATCACGAGGTCGAAGCGTTTGGAGGCGGCGTGTTTGTAGAACTGACGCGTGCGGCTGGCTTCGGTCACTTTCATGCGCGGTTCCATAGTCTCCAGCATCAGCTGGATCCCTTTGCGGGAAATTGGGTGCAAATCGAATACGAGTACTTTCAGGGCGCTTTCAGGTTTCATTATCACGGGGCGGTCTGTTGTTATTACGGGTACAAAGATCCTCCCGCCGCGCATGATTTGTAGTGGCTCTCCGCCGAAGCCTTTGTGGCTTTGGAGCCACAACCCGTCCGCTTGCCCTATGCCCCGGAAGCGAACCTACGTATTCCCATTTCTGAACCGGTAGAGGTAGGGCGCTTTGTTGGCGGCACCCGTAAACTTCTTTTCCAGTCGTTCGAGCACATTCAGGTCGAGGATTTTTTTCTGAAAGTTGTTCCGCGCAAAACCACGGTCGAAGATCGATTCGTAGAGCTCCTGCAACTCGCGCATCGTGAAAATTTCGGGCAGCAGATTGAATGCAATGAGCTTCTGGTCCAGGTTGAGCTGCAAGGTTTCCAACGCGCATTTCACCATTTCATGGTGGTCCATGATCATGGCCGGCAATGCCCGCACGGGATACCAGTCGATGGATTCGTCGAGCGCGGTTTTTTGGGGAACTACCTTATTGATATCCACCAATGCATAATATCCGATCGAAACGAACCGCCGGGTAATCCAGTCGAACTCCTTGCGGTCGAAACGCTTATCGCCGAGCTGCTCCTCATTCAGCTCGATGAGCCGTTCGAGAAAACGAATGTTCGACCGCGGCGCATCGCCGAATACCCTGAATTGTTCGAGGTAAATGTCCTTAATGCCCGTCCGCTCTTCCAGGATACGCCGCGCCGCCTGGTCGATCCCCTCATTCTGGTAGATAAAACCACTGGGTAATGCACAGAAATCACCGCGGAAGTTCAGTTTGGGCACCAGCACGCTCAGCTGCGAATCCCGATACCCGAAAATGACGCAGTCGATAGAAAGCTGCTGAATGTAATCCTGTTCGCTCGGTGAATGCATGTCCCTCATGTAATAATTGCTTTGAAAAATTCGCTCAATTTTAGCCCGGCAATATCGCAGTTACGGATTTCCCGCCCAAAGCAGCCGCCGGAAACATTTTCCTGACCTGTTTAATGCAATACACATTTCCGCTGCTTTGTGACCATTTATTGCATTGTTATGTTAATTAATAGAATAAAATTTATTGTCTCAAATATAGACAATAATGCTTTTTGCTGTACATTTGATGGTCACAAATTCAAACGACCTAACCAAATGAAGAAAAAATTACAGGGTGCCATTGTACTGCTTTGCTGTGCATGGCTCCTCGTTGGTCAAGTTTTGGCGCAGACGCCCAAAATGCAGGTGCTGGTTTTCAGCAAAACGGCGGCGTTCAGGCACCAGTCGATCGAGGCGGGGAAGAAGGCGCTGGGTAAAATGGCGGCCGAAAAAGGCTTTGGCGTCAGTTTTACAGAAGACGCTGCCCAGTTCAAAGAAAGCAATCTGAAAAAATACAACACGGTCATTTTCCTGAATACCACGGGCGATATCCTCGACGCAGACCAGCAGAATGCATTTGAACGCTACATTCAGGCGGGTGGCGGCTATGTGGGCATCCACGCAGCCAGCGACACGGAATACGAATGGCCGTGGTACGGTGCATTGGCCGGGGCCTGGTTTCTCGATCACCCGATGCCCAACAATGTACAGAAGGGCAAGTTTATCGTAACCCAGAAAAACCACTGGGCAACCCAGGGAATGCCCGACGAATTTGAGCGGAGCGATGAATTTTACAGTTTCAAAAATATCTCACCGAAAATCAATGTCGTCCTGAAAATCGACGAAAAAAGCTATACAGGAGGTAAAAACCCGGATTTTCACCCGATGAGCTGGTACCAGGAGTTCGACGGCGGCAGGTCGTTCTACACGGCGATGGGACATACCGACGAAACTTTCGAAGAGCCGCTTTTCCTGAACCACCTTTGGGCGGGCATCCATTACACGACGGGCGGCGACACGCCGAAGCCAATCGATTTCACCCAAGCACGACCCGAAGAAAACCGCTTTTCCAAAGTGATACTGGCCGAAAAACTGGATGAGCCGATGGAACTGAGCGTGTTAGGCGACGGCCGTATCCTTTTTATCCAGCGCAAAGGCGAAGTACTTCTTTATCATATCAAAACCAAAGAACTGAAAACCATTGCCAAACTGCCGGTAAGTACGAAATATGTGAGCAAGGAAGGTAAGGAATCGATGGGCGAGGACGGTTTGCTTGGATTGAACAAAGACCCGAATTTTGCGCAAAACCATTGGATTTATCTCTATTACTCGGACCCGAACGAATCGAAAAACGTGCTCGCGCGCTTTGAACTCAAAGGCGATGAGCTGGATATCGCGTCACGCAAAATATTGCTCGATGTGCCTACGCAGCGCGAGGAATGCTGCCATACCGCGGGCTCCATTGCCTGGGACAAGGACGGTAACCTCTATCTTTCGACGGGAGACAACACCAACCCGCACGGCTCCAACGGTTATAGTCCGAGCGACGAGCGCGCGGGACGCGAGGCCTGGGACGCACAGAAATCGTCGGCCAATACCAACGATTTGCGAGGCAAGATTATCCGCATCAAGCCGCAGGCGGACGATACGGCGGGGGCCGCCCCTTACACCATTCCGGAAGGCAACCTGTTCCCGAAAGGAACGGCGCGAACACGCCCGGAAATTTACACGATGGGCCATCGCAACCCGTTCCGCATTTCGGTAGACCGGCGAACCGGTTACGTATATTGGGGCGAGGTGGGTCCCGATGCTGCCAAACCTGACGCCAACCGCGGCCCGGCCGGGCACGACGAGGTAGGGCAGGCGAAAAAGCCGGGCAATTTCGGCTGGCCGCATTTCGTGGGCGACAACAAGGCATATAACAAGTTTGATTTCACGGCAAACCAGTCGGGAGAGAAGTGGGACGTGGCTGCCCCAACCAACAACTCGCCCAGCAATACCGGCCTGAAAGTGCTGCCACCGGCACAAAAAGCATTCATATGGTATCCCTACGACGCCTCGCCCGAGTTCCCGCTCGTAGGCGCGGGTGGGCGCAATGCCATGGCCGGGCCGGTTTTCTATTCGGACGATTTCAAGAATGTGGCCGGGGCTTTTCCTGCCTACTACAACGGCAAACTGCTTGCCTATGAATGGATGCGGGGTTGGATTATGGCTGTTACCATGGATAAGGACGGGAATTACGCCTCGATGGAGCGCTTCATGCCGAGTTACAAATTCTCGAACCCGATGGACATGGAATTTGCACAAAACGGGGATCTCTATATGCTCGAATACGGCTCCGGCTGGTTCTCCGCGAACGACGACGCCCGCCTGATCCGCATCGAATACAACGGAGGTAACCGCAAGCCGAAAATTGAAATGGCCGCTAATAAACAGGGTGGTTCAGCGCCGTTGGCATTGAAACTCACAGCAGCCGGCACCGACGATGCCGATGGGGACGCATTGACCTACTCCTGGAAAATCACTTCTAAAAATGGTTTTACCAAAACAATCAACACCCGGGACACCCAGCTGACACTCGCTAAAACAGGCCTTTACAAAGCCACATTGACTGTAAATGATGGAAAAGGCGGTGTGTCGACCCAGTCGGTCGATGTTACGGTCGGTAACGAAGCACCTGTGCTGAGCCTCGATATGCCCGGTGCCAACAAATCGTTTTTCGTGCCGGGCAAGCCATTCCAGTATGATGTGAAAGTGAAAGATAAGGAAGACGGCGCACTGGGAAGCGGTATCGATGCCGATCGCGTGGCTGTGAATATCGATTACCTGCCCGAGGGTTTCGACAAAATAGCCATTGCCCAGGGGCACCGCTCAGCCGATGCAACCGCACAGTCTGCAACAGGTAAAAAGCTGATCGAAGCGAGCGACTGCAAGGCTTGCCACAGCGTCAGCAAGAAATCGATCGGCCCTGCATATACCGATGTAGCGCGGAAATATAAAGGCAATGCCTCAGCGGTGGAAACGCTCACGAAGAAGGTGATCAACGGCGGCGGCGGCGTATGGGGCGAAACGGCCATGGCCGCGCACCCGCAACTTTCGGCGAGCGATGCTTCGGAGATGGTCAAATACATCCTCAGCCTGTCCGATGCTGCTGCGGCAAATGCCTCCCTGCCTGTAAAAGGAAGCTACACGGCAGCATTACCCAATGGTGACAAAGGCAAGGGCGTGTTCGTAGTGCGGGCTGCGTACGAGGACAAAGGTGCCAAAGGACTGCCCGCATTGCGTTCCGAGCAAACCTTCGTACTGCGCAACTCGATCATGGACGTGCATGGTTTTGATGTGTATGATAACGTTAATAAAATGTCATACGGTGGAAATAACCTCGCAATTCCTTCCAAGTCAGGTTCTTATATGGGTTTGAAACAGGTAGATCTCAATGGGGTATCGGCTTTCCGGATCATGGCCATGGCACCCAAACCGCAACTGAATGCCGTAGGCGGTAAAGTGGAACTCCGGCTCGACAGCCCGACAGGCAAGGTAATCGGCGAGTCGGCCTTCCTGGAACCGACGGACAAGATGGATTTCAAACCTTCTACCCTGGATATTCCCGTAAAACTTCCGGCAGCCGACGGCAAGCCGCACGATGTGTATATGATTTTTGTAAACCCTTCTAAATCATCCGGCAGTCTGATGGTTGTCATGAGTGCACAGGCAATGCTGACTTCGGCTGCGCAGTAATGCATTCCAAAGTGCTTTTGTCCTGTTTTGGCGGCCCGGCGTAAGTCGGGCCGCCATTGTTTTTATTTGGTGGCAGGTCGTGCGGCTTCCGCCCCGTCACTTCTGACCCGGTCAGGAGTGACCCGGTCAGGAGTGACACGATCGAGTGGCTTTCGCGCCGGGCCGGTCAGGACTTCACCGTGGCAATCAAACCGGGCTCCGTGACAGGGGCAATCCCAGCTTTTTTCAGAATCGTTCCATTGCACAATGCACCCGGCGTGCGTGCACACAGGGTCGATAACGGTAGCCTCGCCATTTTCTTTTTTGTAAATCCCCAGTGTCCGGCCTTCGTACTCGACGATCTTGCCGCTACCCGCAGCGATATCGCCGAAAGATTCAATTTCTTCTATCCCAAACCGGTCACCTACAAAACGGCCGACGACATCCGCATTTTCCTTGACAAACTCAGTAAAACCCGCCACCGGTTTGACCCTGCCGGGATCGAACAGTTTTTCGTAGGGACTGGTACCCTCCGAGATCAGCTCGCTCAGGACGATCGCCGAAACCGTGCCGAGGATCATCCCGTTGCCATTGAAGCCCGTCGCCGTGTAAATACCTTCCGGGGCGCCGGGTAACGGACCGATGTAGGGCAGGCCGTCGGCCGGAACGTAATATTGCGCCGACCATTGCATCGTAACCTCCTCCACCGGGTAACATTTTCGGGTGTAGTCGATCAGATCGGTGAATGCCTGCCCGGGATCGCCGTGGCCTGTTTTATGATCGTGCCCGCCTGCGATGAGGTACTTTTGGCCGTCGATCGCGTGCGTCCGGAAGTAGTGGTAGGGATCCTGCATGTCGTAGATCAGGGCATCGGGGTAGGCGTCGTCCTTCAAGGTGGCTGCAATCACGTAGCTGCGGTAAGGCGCGTTGCGGAAATGCAGCACATTCACGCCGCCCGGGGGAATGTGCGTCGCATACACAACGGACCTGGCCTTGATTTCCCGCTCGCCCGAGCGCGCTGTATGGTATCCCTCGTTCGAGTCGATTTGGTCGATGAGCGTGTTTTCCACCACCAGCCCGCCAAGGTCGGTAAATGCCTTTTGGAGGCCGAGAATGTATTTAAAGGGATGGAA
>CBIHPQ010000295.1:0-8859 GCA_966211825.1 uncultured Dyadobacter sp.
CGGCATAGTCTTTCGGATTCACCGCCCCGGGCGCCAGGGTGTGCTCTACTTTGTGGCGGGCCGGTTCATTTTCCCAGAATTTCTTGTTGACCGGATCCGTAAGGTCGAACCCGTCTACGGGTGCCTTTCCTCCTTTCGGACTTACAAAATCGATCTCATAACCGGCGTCGCTGAGCACTTCCCAGGGGTGGGATACTTCGCTCAGATAATAGCCCGTAGGCTGTCCGGTATTGCCTTTTGTGTCGTGGCTGGTCACCACGAAGAGAATTTTCTTTTCCATTTTCTGTCCTGTCTGTGCCATCACGTTACTGTATGAAGTCATCACAGTCGCCGCGATCGCGAGTTTTACCAAAGCATTTGCCATGTTTTTTTGAATTGTTTGACAATACAAAATTGCAGCCGTGGCGCCGGTTGCGACAGGAACCAGGTCACAATTTTGGTGTGATGTAGGTCACACTAGGAAGACAGGCGGCTGAGCGTTTCGCGTGACACGCCCAGGTATGAGGCGAGCAGGGTTTTAGGCAGGCGCTGCGCAAGGGCAGGATACATTTGAAGCAACTCATTGTAACGTTCCGCCGCGCTTTGGTTCATAAATGAAAGAATGCGCCTTTGCAATGCGATATAGCCCGCATTCGACTTTTTTCTGAAAAAATGCTCGATTTGGTGGAGCTCGCTGCAAAGCTTCTCGCGGTTGGCAAGCGACAGGCAAAGCACTTCCACCTCCTCAACGCACGAAATGTCGAGCGTGGCGTCGGTTTGGTTGAAATAGGCCTGGTAATCGGAGATCCACCAGTCTTCCATCGCCAGTTGCAGGATATGTTCTTTGCCCTGCTCATTCACAAACGACGATTTCAGAAGGCCCTTGATGACGAAAAAGTCGTTCGTCACAGGCGAACCCTGCTGGACGAGGAACTGATGTTTTCGAAATTTGCGGCTGGTAAAATGGGAGCTGACGTACCCGAACTCCTCGGGCGTGAGGGTTATCAGCTTTCCAAAATGGGTTTGAAGGTTTTCCGACATCACATCTTTGCCCTCACGAGGTCACGGAATGCGAGGTTGGTCAGTATGGTTTTCTCGAAGCCCGCCTGGGTGAAAATCAGCCCGTAAAAGTTTTTCGAGCGGTTCACCCACGCGTGTACGCCGCGAGCGCTCAGGCAGGCGACTTCCTTGGAAACGCCGTTCTGGATTTCGTACCGGAACAGCCCCAGCCCGTAAGTAGGATCGACCTTATTGCTGTTATCCTGCTCCATAATGGCGATCGATTCTTCCGTCAACACACGTACACCATTGTAAGTACCTTTGTTATAAATCATTGTCAGAAAACGCAGGTACTCATTCATCGAGCAAACAATGCCATAGCCCGGTTCCGGGTTCAGGGGATGGTCGGGGCTGTACACTACGTCTTTCATGCTGCATTTAGAACCGATCCGCTCCTGGAAGATCTGCGCCCAGGTTTTCTTTTCGACTACCTCTGCCACGCGGGCCACTACCCCGTAGGCAACGCTCCCGTACTGCGCCTGCTTGCCCGGCGCAAAGAGCAGCGCGGTGCGAAGCGCAATGCTATCCACGTTTTGCGCAAGCGTGAGGTCACTGCGGCTGTCAAACCGCGATTCCACGAGGATGCCCGACGTGTGCGACATCAGCTGCCGAAGCGTAATGTCCTTTTTTTCATTACCAAAAGAAGGGATGTATTTGCTGACCTTGTCGTCAAGTTTGAGTTTGCCCGATTCGACGATGCTCATGATCACCGCCGCCGTCACTGCTTTGGACGCCGACATGATGGGCAGCCTGGTATCGGCATTGTATTGCCCCATCCGGAAACAGAATTCGGTCGTGTCCTTGCGGCCCACGTACACCATCAGGTCGTTATCGTAATCCTTTGAATGCGACCTCAGGAAATTATAGAAATCGAGGCGGTTACGGTATTTGTAGGGAGAAGGATCCGGAAGGTTACCGGCCTGGCCGTCCTTGAAAAAAATACTTCTGATATCGCGGTCGGCTATGGCGATCGGCGTAGAGTCGAGTTCGGAAAATCCGCTGCCAGGACAGGTGCTGCACCCGGTATCGACACCATCATCAGGGTCTTCGGGTAATGGCTGGGGCGCATTTTTTTGTCCGCAAGAAAAAATCGTAACAAGAACAAACAGTAGTGTAAAAAATTGTTTCATGAGCTGCTTACGTGCACAGAATTCGGAAATAGTTTTTTTCTGTAATTCATAAACGGCAATTCTACGAATTTGTACATTAAGTAAGCTACTAAATAGATAAAAATATATGTTCCCAAAAAAATCAGCCACTGCAGTTCCGACGCTGCCCCTTCATTTTTTTCATACCACTTAATGACAAAATCCAGTACCAGAAAATGCATCAGATAAAACGAATAGGAAGTCTGGCTGATACTGGTAACGGCTCTCACCAGATTATCTCCCGGGCGCGGGCACGAAACCGCGTATGGCAGCATCAACGCAAACGTGATGCAAAACATCGGAAGTAGCAGTACGTCCACAAAATAATTGATATTACTTCCGGCAATCGTATGCTGAATGATATTGAAACACAGTAATAGCAGTATACCCGCGAGTGTAAACAGCCATACCCGCATTTTGTGCCCCAACGAATACTTTTCGAGGATATAGGCAACAAGACAGCCGTAGGCGATGGCGTCGATCCTGAACATGACCATTTTGCGCATCCCGTCCCAGTCGCCATTGGGCGGCACGAACATCTTCCAGCTGGGCATCAGCAGTTTTTTGGACAGCAAGTGTGTGAACAGGTCCTGGTGGTACATCCAATGGTAGACAGACTTCGTAATGAGCCCGGTGACGATAAAAACCCCGATCGTGATAAGGTAGATGCGGTACCGGTTTCCGCGGTTGCCCAGTATCCCGGCAACGGCCAGCAGCACCAGAGGAAATGTGAGATAAAACCATTCCTCCACGGCAAGGCTCCACGAATGCGGGAAAAAACCCTGGGCAGGAGTAAAGAGATTTTGCGCAAAAAACACGTAAAAGATAATGTTGCGCATATCGGAATAAAAGCAATAATAAATTGCAAGAGCGAGAAAATAAGCCGGTACAGTCCGCAGCCAGCGGTTAACCCAAAAAACTTTCACCGCCTCCCAGCTAATCCCCGGTTGCAGCACCGTCCGAAGGATAATACGTCCGATCAGAAAGCCGCTCAATACAAAAAATGCCTCCACTCCAAGTCCCAGCCAACCAAATGGAAAATAATTTTTAATCGGATTCAATGGCATGGAATGTGAAAGAAAGACCATTATAATCGACACGGCGCGCATCAGATCTAATCCAAAAATACGGCTGGTCGTTCTTGCTGCTTTCTTCTGGGAGTGCGTAAAGTTTTCTATCATCGCGTTGGGTAAATTGCCATTTTCATTTCATGCCGGTAGCGAAATGAACTACTAATAAAAAGACATTAAAAATAGCAAGCAAAAAAGCCAACTTAACTATTTAAAATACCAAATTGACATTTTGCTATTAATCACAATATGAACGCGATTAGTGTTATAATGCCAGTTATTGTGACGGACACCGATTTTCTTTACGGTGTTGCATTTTCCAATATAATTCCGGTTTTATGGAAGAAAAGGGAATTAACGCTCGCCGCCAAAGTTCTGAACGAGGCTTGCGTAAGGTGCTTTTTTGTGCAGGTAGGGCTCGGGCGACAACCTTGCGGCGCAGCCCAGGTAGGTATATTGTGGGTTCAACAGGTTGTTGCGGTGCGGTAGCGAAGCCATCCATTGCTCTACCACAAATCTCGCATAGGCTGCATAAGTAAAGGGAATGCAAAGCCGGTTATCGCTTTCATTTAAAAATTCATATTGATTTTGGCGGCGGTCCCAGCGCGCTATCATGAAATCCCCACTCACAAGTGTTTGATATTTACCGATATTCTCGCCAACCCGTTTAAATCTTTTGGTATACAATTCCACCCTTCGCTGCGCCGTGCGTTCGTAGGGGCTATATGGGTTGGTATGATTAAAAAACATACGGTAAACCATCGAAGTCGCATGTCCCGACGATGCCAGATATAAACCGGGGTCATATTGAAATTTCGGCAAACCGTGTTTTCTCCGCTCTTCATTGCTGGCGTGAAAGATAGCGGCATCCAGAAACAGCGTATCCGGATTTTGCAATGGAATCATTTCATTTGCTTTTGCCAACGCAAAAAAACGGCTCTCTTCGACTGCATAATACTGATTCTTATGCAGGTCGAACCATAAATGCGAATACAAATAAAGGGCGAAAACGATCAGGCTTTCCATGGCGTTGCAAAATGACTTCAATCATTTAGAACAATATGCATGAAAAATAATAATAAAATAATATTAAAAAAACTTTGCGGTGCCACTATCTCTTTGCTGACTGCATTTTCAGATAACATACCCCATTGAATATGTCAAAGAAAATCGGGCTCCTGCTGGTCTGGCTGCTAACTCATCTCCACGTTCTTGCGCAAATACAAGCCATTGAACAGCACTTCACTGTCGCTCAGGATGGAAGCGGCGATTTCAGGACAATCCAGGAGGCTGTCAACGCCGTGCGCGACCATTCGCAGGTGCGTGCTACGATACATGTAAAAAACGGGACATACCACGAAAAGCTCGTGATCCCGGCCTGGAAAAAGAATATCACGCTCACCGGCGAGAGCGCCGAACGCACCATTATTACCAACAATGATTATTCCGGCAAGGATTTGCCCGGCAAGGATTTGCCGGGCCGTGATTTTACAGGCAGCACAAAATTCAGCACCTACACATCGTATACGGTGCTCGTCCAGGCCAACGACTGCACGCTTCAAAACCTTACCATTGAAAATACCGCCGGCCGTGTGGGCCAGGCCGTATCGCTCGCCACCGAGGGCGACCGGATCGAAGTTTACAATTGCCGCATACTGGGCAATCAGGACACGTTATACACTTCCAAAGACGGCAGGAATTTCTACAAGGACTGCCTCATCACGGGCACTACCGACTTCATTTTCGGTGAAGCCACTGCCGTTTTTCAGAATTGCACCATCCAAAGTCTCACCAACTCCTACATTACAGCCGCCTCCACGACCCGGGAACAGGCGTTCGGTTATGTTTTTTTTAATTGTAAACTGACGGCCAACGAGGAAGCGACCAAGGTATTTCTCGGTCGCCCCTGGCGCCCTTTTGCGAAAACCGTTTTCATCGATACCGAAATGAACGGCCACATTGTCAAAGAAGGCTGGGATCCTTGGAAAGGCGACAATATGTTCCCCGGGAAGGAAAAAACGACCTTTTACGCCGAATACAACAGCACGGGCCCGGGTGGCGGCGCGGAGGGACGCGTCTCATGGTCGAAACAGCTTACTTCGCAGGAACGGGAAAAATATACGATCGCAAACATCTTTTCGGGATGGGTACCGGGCAAGAATGTCCGTTTGCAGCCCTCGGGCGTTGCCGACACCAGTTTTTCGGTTATAGGCTCCTATCGGCACGAGATCGCAAATCATCCGAATATCCGCATTGCCGACTCCACCCTGCCTGCCTCGGTGCAGGTGGTCCGCAACGTCGCCTATCGGACAATGCCCGGAGGAAAAAAGCTACTGCTCGATGTGTACAAACCCAAAAGACAATCCAACAAGCCTTATCCTGCGGTATTGATGGTGCATGGAGGCGGCTGGCGCTCCGGCGACCGCACGCATAACAACACGCTCGCGCGCAAGCTCGCGGCTCGGGGGTATGTATGTATCACAACCGATTACAGCCTGTCGACCCACGCCCTCTACCCTGCCGCCGTCCACGATTTGAAAGCGGCCGTGCGTTGGATACGCGACAATGGAAACGCATATGGCGCCGACACAGCCCGCGTAGCAATACTAGGCTTCTCGGCCGGCGGGGAGCTTGCCGCATTTGTAGGGGCTACCAACGGCGATCCAAAATTTGAAGGCGTAACCGGCAAAAACGAACGCTCCGGAGCTGTCCAGGCGGTGATCGACATTGATGGAACGCTGGCGTTCATTCATCCCGAATCGGGCGAGGGCAACGATTCCAAATCGGTTTCCGCTGCAACGTACTGGTTTGGATACCCCAAAGCCGACCGCCCCGACATCTGGAACGAAGCCTCCCCGCTGACGCACGTGAACGCTCAAACCCCGCCGTTCCTGTTCATCAACAGCTCGGTAGACCGTATGCATGCCGGACGGGAGGATTTTATCCGGAAACTGAATGCATTCGGCACTTACAGCGAAGTCAAAACCTTCCCCGACGCGCCCCATACATTCATGTTCTTCGATCCATGGTTCGAGCCGACGCTGACTACGGTTTCCGGATTTCTGAAAAGGGTTTTCGGCCCGGCCGCCGCCCCGGGCAAACAGCAAAAAAACAAGTAGCCATCATGGCATGTGGCTAGGGCCTTGCCAGTCTCATGATCTTGCCCGTGCCGTGATTGCAGATGTAAAGCTCATTCGCCTGGTCGGTACCGAAGGCGGATATTTGCCCCGCCCCTTCTGCGATGATGGTGTTTTTCACGGCTTTGCCATCTTTGGTTTCCAATGCAAAAAGACGGCCGCTCACATAGTCGCCGAAAACGTATTTGCCTTCAAGCGCCGGAACCGCCTTGCCGCGGTACACAAATCCGCCCGTAATGGAATGCTCGCCATTCGCTTGCGGCAGGTCGATCACGGGGTCAATCAGGCCCTCTTCGCCGCAATCACGCTTGGGATTGTAGCAGTCGATACTTTCTTTTAGCCGCCATCCGTAGTTGCCGCCTTTGACGATGATATCGATCTCTTCACGCTTATTTTGGCCCACATCGCCTGCCCAGAGCGTGTTGGTAGGCTCATCAAAACTGATCCGCCAGGGGTTTCTCAGGCCGTAGGCATATATTTCCTCCCGAAAGCCTTCCTTATTTCCTGCAAATGGGTTATCGGCAGGGATTCCATAGTTTCCTTTGGCCTTGCTGTTCACATCCACCCGCAAAATCTTGCCCAGCCATGCGCTTTTGTTCTGGCCATTGTTACTCGGATCGCCCCAGCTTCCGCCATCCCCGGTCGAAATGTAGAGGTAACCATCCTTTCCGAATTTGACGGCGCCGCCATTGTGGTTATCAAAAGGCTGGTCAAATGTAAAAAGCACTGTCGCGCTGGCCGGATCGGCCTGATTGGGATCGTTGGCGCTTACCTTATACCGGACAATGGCCGTTTCGAGCTTACCGGAAACCTTCCTGGTGTAGTTGAGGAAAAAATAGCCATTGTTCTTATAGTCAGGATGAAACGCGAGGCCCAACAAACCCGCCTCACCGCCATAGCTGACCAGCTTTTTGATATTCAAGAATTCTTTGGAGGAAGAAGCTGTTCCGGCATTTTCAAAAACCCGGACCGTTCCTTCCTGTTCCAATACAAACAGCCGGTTGGTGCCGTCATTCGCGTGGGTGAGGTCCACGGGCAGGTCGAAATGCAGCTTGGGAAAAGCTTCTACCACCCTCACCGACGCGGCTGTATGCGGGCGCGGCCCGTGCGGTTTCGACGCGTTGGAGGTAATGAGCAGCGCAAGTCCTGCGAGGCCGCTTATGATAAAACGTTTCATGGCAACTCCGTTTTTGAAGTTATAACAGGCAGCATATTTCCTGCCCGCTTTACAAGTCAAATGCATTTCAGATTTACTCCAAGTGCTCCAAAACGCAACTAGGACAGGTTGCTATAATTAAACTTTCAAAAAGTTTTGAAAGTTTAAACACATTAGTACCTTTGGAATATGGAACTCGAAGAAGCGAAACGGAAATTTATCGAATCATGGGGCAAATTGGGCTCTGAATGGGGTATCAACCGCACCATGGCGCAGGTCCATGCATTGCTTCTGATCTCCCCCGACCCGCTTACGACCGAGGAAATCATGGAAACACTAAGCATTTCGCGCGGTAATGCCAATATGACCCTGCGCGACCTGATCGGCTGGGGCCTGATCGAAAAACAGCACAAGCCGGGCGAAAGAAAGGAATACTTCTTTGCCGACAAGGACGTCTGGAACATCGCCAAGCAAGTCGCCAAAGAGCGCCGTAAACGGGAATTGGAGCCGGTTATCAAAGTTCTCGACGAGTTGTCTAAGGTTACCGGCGACACCAGTGATCCCGAATTCAGCACATTCAACAAGTCGGTCACGGACATTAACAAGCTGGCGAAAAACGTCGATAAAACGCTCGAAACCATGCTTGGTGCCGAAGAGACCTGGTTTTGGGGTGGTATTTTCAAATTGTTCAAGTAATATTTTTTTAGATCAAACTTTCAATTTTTCCTGAAAATTCAAAATATACTATACAAATGAAAACGCTGCAAAACCACATCATCCTTTACGATGCCGAATGCCCGATGTGTAACCTCTACACCGGCGCATTTGTGCGGAACGGCCTGCTCGACGCTGATGGTCGTGAGGCCTATCAGCACTATACCGGAGTAGGCTGCCCCAACCTCGACTGGCAACGGGCCGTCAACGAAATAGCACTTGTGAACCAGGCCACCGGAGAGGTAACCTACGGCATAGAAAGTTTGTTGAAAGTTTGTGCCAATGCAATGCCCATGCTAGCACCGCTATTGCGCTGGAAACCGTTTATGTGGCTGGCCGGCAAGGCTTATGCGTTCATTTCATACAACCGCCGCGTGATCGTCCCGGCCCCGGTTTCTGAAAATCAATTTGGCTATCAGCCATCTTTCAATCTCAAATACCGCATTGCGTGGCTGATGTTTGCGTGGGTGATAACGTCTTGCATACTAGGCACCTATTCTTGGCTGCTTGGTGGCAACTTGTCGCAGGAAATGATTGTGCGGGAGTTCGCGATCGGTGCCGGACATATCCTGATGCAGGGTTTCGTGCTAATACTC
>CBIHPQ010000296.1:0-8837 GCA_966211825.1 uncultured Dyadobacter sp.
TCGTTTCAAAATCATAAACTCTTACCCGGAGATCGTTCTCGCCCAAAAACCACATGAAGCAGGTATACAGCTTGTTGATCTACCCCTGATCGCCCGTCAGCCTGAACGCCTGATGAAACATCAGCACCATCGCCAATGCATCCAGCGGCTGCTGGGCAAACCTCGATTGCTCATGGTCGCGGGTGTACCAGTTTTCATTGCCCACAATGGACAGGTAACCGTTCCGAAGGGTGATGTCCGAAAGAAATTCCATGCTTTCCATCGCTACTTCCAGAATCCGCTCATCTTGGAGGAACTCGGCAGCGTGCAAAAGCGCCAGGGGCAGAAATGCATTATCATAGGCCAGCAGCGATTCAAACCACCGCCATTCGCCGCTTTGGTGTGCATCGTAATCGCTAATGAGCCGGTCGGTAAGGGTTTTCAGGATCTGGATCATCCCCTCGTCGGTCGGGTTACTTTTCAGATAATGGCACACCCCGACGATCGTATTGGCAATGCTCCGGATGGATTGCAGGCTGGTGAAATTCGGCACCGCATCGAAGAATATCTCGCGGCCAGTCTGGTAATAGGCGTCGTTAGGTGCATTGCCCAGCAAATACCCCAGCGACCATATCGCGCGGCCGAATGAATCTTCCGAGCCCACCTCATCCAGAAAATTTCGGTTGAAACTCAGAAAATTCCTGAACATGCCGTCGCCGGTCTGCATGTAATTAATATAGCTTAAATACGTCGGCGATAGTTTGAGCGCAAGCGGATGTTTGTTCCTTTTGTAGGTCATGAGCACCATCAGCAATGCCCTCGCATTATCGTCCAGGCAATAGCCTTCTTTCAGGTTGGGTATGCCGTATTTGGCATGCTGGATAATGCCGGTATCGTCGGTGAGCCGCTGCACGTGGTCGAGCAGGAAGGGCGGGAGCGCCAGCGGGTCGAGGATCATCTCCTCGCCAGGCCCAACGTCCAGCCCGGCGTCCGCTATTTGCGTGGCCAATGCTAGGTATTTTTCGCCAATCCTCGGCCAGGTGATTTCCCTGCCGTAATCGTAGGCATTCTTCCTCAGCTCCTGCATTTGCTCCGGGTGGTCGAGCAGTTCCAAAAGCGTTTCCGCCAGGGCGGGAGCGTCGTTGAACGGGAAAAGCCGCCCTCTGCCGCCTGCCAGTAATTCGGCGGCGTGCCAGTAAGGCGTAGAAATTACCGCATTTCCCGCCCCGATCGCATACGAGAGCGTACCGCTCGTGATCTGCGCTTCGCTGGTGTAAGGCGTAATGTAAATATCCGATGCGGAAAGATATTTGAACAGCTCGGCCTGGCCGATAAACTCATTCAGGAATACGACATGCCTTTCCAGGCCGAGCTGTTTGACCAGACCGGCCAGGTACACGCGGTATTCTTCTCCCGAATGCCGGATCACATTGGGGTGAGTTTTACCGAGAACGATGTATACAAGCTGCGGATAGTTCTTCACCACCGCGGGCAATGCTTTCAAAACGGTTTCAATGCCCTTGTTTCTTCCTATAAATCCAAAAGTGAGCAGCACATGCTTCGAAGCAAGCTTAAACTCCTTTTTCGCCTGAAATTGGTCAAACTGGATGTCGGGCACGCCATGGGCGATCTGTGCGATCTTTTCGGCCGGTACATCGTAGACTTCCATCAGCATGTCAACGGCCGTCTGGCTCATGACGACAATGGATTGGGCTATTTTGCATATCTCGGTCATCACAGCCTTCTGGTTGTAGGACGGGGTTTTCAGAACCGTATGCAGGGTTACTATCAGCGGTATTTTCAGCCGGTAGAGGAGCGGGAGTATGTAAATGCCGTTCTGGCCGCCAAAAATGCCGAATTCATGTTCAAGGATACAAACGTCGGCACCGCTGAGGTTGATCATATTGGCCGCTTCAAGGTAGTCGGTCTGCTCCTCCTGCCGGATCGACAGCTTCACTTCTTTGGGATACTCGTAGTCCAGTCCGTTATCGTCGATCGCTACGACAAATCCCTGGCTCGCTTCGTCAGAAGAACCGACGCCTATCATGGAATCGAACAGGTTATTAGTAAATGTGCCTATTCCGCATTCCCGTGGTGGGTAAGTTCCTATGAATGATATTTTCATGTTGGCAGTCTGTTGATTATCTTCTAATATAACTCAATTAACCCGCATTACCCGGGATTATTTGACGGGCAGGCAAACTGTCCTCAGAGATGCTGTCAGGATTTAAAAAGTCTTGAATATCAGGCAGAAAAGCTTATCTTTCAATAAAACTGAAAAACCATGTCGAAAGAGAAAACAGTGCAGAAAGGTGAGAAGAAAAAGGCCGTTAAGAATCTCAAGGAAAAGCGTGCGGACAAGAAAGACAAGCGGGACAACAAATCAAAAGATGAGTAAGTAATGCATAAACGGGCAGTTAGCCCGGGCCGTTTTTTTGCAGGAATATGCGCTGGCATATCTTTTACTGATAAAAAGATATAATCATCGCATATGAAAAGGAAAAGTAGGTTTCAACTAAAAGAAGACGGGGCCGGGACGGTGGATATCGCCCGGCAGGAAATCCAGGAAATCGTTCCTGACGCAGACTTTCGTTTTAGTCTGATCATTCTCAAAGACGGCCAGAAGCACTTTGTTTGCGGCACGAAAGAGGAAATTATCCACCAACTTGATGAGCAGATAGGCTGAAAAAGCCGCCTGAACAGCCACGTAAGGCTATTCGGGTATATAATCACTTGCGAATGCCAGACATTGCATGGCCGCAAGGCTCCATTGCGCCGCGCCGTTGGTTGACACCTGCGGCGCTTCCTGCAAAGGATTGAGCACAGCCGGCGCGCCTATGGCCACGGTTTGGTCCATGCCGGCACGCGTGCCCCCCTGCCCACGCAAGAACTCCTGCCATGCCCGATGCCCCAGCTTTTTGTCGCCCGTCTGTTGGGCGGCGAAGGCGGTAAGGCGGGCGTGGCCCTGTTGGAGGTTTAGCTTTTTGAGGCGCTCGCCCAATGCCTGCTGCTGTTCCTCCGGCGTCGCATTATACAACCGGCAATAATCCAGCCAGGCTTGCCTGAATGCCTTGTCATCGACGAGGCTGGTAAGTTCGTAACATACCTCCGACAGTCCGAATACCGCGCTGAGGTGGGAAACGGATATTTTACCGGTCGGTTCCGGTTGGAATGCACCGGTTTTCAGATTCAGTAACGATGCGCCGGTGAAAAAGCCGTGCGGCTGGGCTGCAATGGTGCGCATGCTGTTGAGCAGCTTGTCGCGGATAGCCTTGTCCTGTGTGCGCTCCCATTCGGTGAGCCAGGCACCGGCTATCGCGCCCCAGTCGGTGCCGAAGGAGACGGTGGCGAGGTCGGAATTTTCCGTGTTTTTGGGTGCGGAAGCATTCACTTTCCGCACCGGCACAATGGTTTGCAACGTTTTCACTGCATCGATCTGCTCGCGCATGAGATCACCTACGCGCTCGTCCGCGGTGAGGTAATAGTAAAACCGCCGGTTGGTGGCGGTGCTGATCCTGAGTTGCTTGGCGCTGCAACCCCAATGCATCACATTGTGCCGCGATCCAAGAGGCGCCAACGGTCCGATATGGTGCACATCCACCTCTCCCGTATGCCGCGTCATGGCCTCTGCAATGCGGAAAGCGTCGGCGCGGCCGCTGCGCAGGAAGTAGTACCACAGCCAGATGTCGGTCGAGAGCTCGGAGTTATCCCACGCGAAACCGCCTACGTCGTACTTCCACACGTGCCGGTCGGTGTCGTAGGCGTGCATGAAGTCGCCGTAGTTCCAGAACCCGTACCAATGCCGGGCTTCAACCTGGTTTTTATAATAGTCAAAGTAAAAATCCAGCTGCTTTTCAACTTCCTCCTTTTGCGGGACCGAGCGGTCGGGCAGGCTGAACGCGCTCCCGAACACGCCGCTTGATGCCAGGTACGCAGGCGTAGGAAGCAGTACCGGCGGCGATTGGATCTGTCGCGCAATGCCCGCGAGCGCCGCATTCGCAGGCGTTGCGGGCAATGCCCAGAGCTGCATTTCGCTCGTGCGCGCCACTCCGTACGGGCGCCCGAAGCCCGGCTCGTAATCCTCATAAGTGATTTCCAGTCCTTCCAGTTGTTCGGCGTAGGTATCCTGGCCCATGCCGTCGTGGTAAAACCGCATATCCATCGGCTGCGCACGCGGTGCCCATAGCCAGAGTGTCACTTCGCCGGTCTGCTGGTCGGCATGGCGGACGTCGAGCTGTGCGGGGTGGCTTTGCCAGAAATTGCGGATCCCGAACGCCATGCCGCCTGCCGCTGTGCCGAGGTAGCCCGTTCCGGCGGACCGCTTGCCATAAGCCGATTGCAGCCAGCTATGACCGGGTTTGGTTTGTTTTTGTATGTCAAATGCATCCGGCGTAGGCTGGAACAAGGTATAGGAGCCGAACGCGGGAATGTACTGGAGCCTTTTCGAAACATTGTTCGGAAGCTGGTGGTTGGCCGGTGTGGCCTGGCCTGCTACCTGCGCCTGGGTAAATGCCTTGCCCGGGTCGCGACGAAGGCCGGTGAGGCCGCGAATGCTTTCGGCAAAGATGCCGTCGTTTTCCCCCGCAAACCGAACATGCCGGTTGTGCAGCTCCTGGTCCTGAAACGGCACGTCGAAACGCACGCCGATGCCGCGTATAAAATCCTGGGCCTCGTCGGCGTCGTAAATAATGGTATGCATGATCCGCACGGCTTCACTATCAGCATAGAAATAGAGCCGCACGGTAAATGGAAGCAGCTGGCGGTCCTTGCCGGCGTGGGCGCCTTCCACCTTCACAACCGCCCGCACCGGGCCATTCTGCTCGACGGCCAGCTTGCTGATCCTGCCCTCAAACCTGCTAACCGAAAATCCGGTTTCCTCCTGGTCGGAATCCTGCCGCTGCACCAGCAGCACGAGCCTGGCGTTTGCAGCCGTGGTTTTTCCTTCCGTTGAAAGCATTTCAAACAATGCATTTCCGCTTTTCGCAATCGTGCATCGGAGCTTGCCGGTATCGACCGTCAGGTGCGATGCATTTTCCCGGATCAGCGGCTTGCCGGCCAGGGTTTTAGCTTTCACCGGCTGGATCGACCAATTTTCGCCTGCCAGCCCGGTCGTCGCATGCGCTGTCCATTTCAGCGAGCCATCCGGCCAGTAGGCGAGAGGCCAGCTCTGAACGGGCTTTTCGGCACTATCGGCCAGTAATTGAAAGCCGCTATCGGGTTTCACCGTCCCCTTCGGCCAGGGCACACCCCAGGTTACGCCACCCGCTGTCTCACCGGTACCGTCGAGCCAATGCAATGGAGCAGGCGGCGCCTGTGCGGCTGCTTCCGACGGTGGCACCGGAAAGCGGGCGATCACAGGAATTCCGGCTGCGGTGATAACTGAGTTTTTTACAAATTTTCTGCGTGATATATTCTTCATTTCCTGATCAGTCAAGGGGTTTTTATCTGCTTCTTTCAATCGATAGCGGCGGCAAATTAGTAAAGTTTTTTAGTATATAGTTCTTGTAGATTAAATAGATTATCTATTTTTGTGTCAAACCTACAATTAATCTTTAAAATTGTGTTTTTCGAACATATAGTTGGTTAATTGATGAAATTGAGAAGATTTCATTGGATACTGTTAGCCTCATAAAATAAATCCATTTAGTCCGAGCAAGTCAGTTGCCCCGGTATGATCGCGACAGCCCGCGGCATTTGCTGACAATTTCTTTCCGTGCAGAACCGCCCTGCATGGCTTGGGAATGCTTTATTCAAATAATCCAAAAAAATGTTAAAGACTACCAACAGTAGCGACCGGAGGTCACCCATTTTATGAAGCAATTGTTTTATCATTTCAGCATCGTCGTCTGCCTGGCGGGGGCGTCGGTAACGGTGCATGCCACGCCCGCCGAAACGAAGCGCATTGCCCGTACCCGAGATGCCGAAAGGGCTTTGAAGGGTACCGTCAAAGACGATAAAGGCGAGGCGCTACCCGGAGTGAGCGTGGTCATTAAAGGCACGACCCGCGGCTCGCTTACCGATGAAAAAGGAAACTTTGAGCTCTCCGTTCCCGACCAGGGCACGGAACTGGTATTTTCGTTCGTCGGCTACGTGCAGCAGCAGATCAGGATTAACAATGAGTCGGTGCTGAATATAGTGCTGCTTCCCGACACCAAATCGCTCGATGAGTTTGTCGTGGTCGGTTACGGGAGCCAGAAAAAGAGCGATATCACGGGCGCCATTTCGAGCCTTTCGGAGGCACAGATCCGCGAAAGGCCGGTGCAGAACGTCGTCCAGGCCATGCAGGGAAAAGTCGCCGGGGTGGACATCACCACCAACCAGCGCCCGGGCGAAGTAGGGCAGATCCGCATCCGTGGGAACCGCTCGATCAATGCTTCCAACGAACCCCTGTACGTGATCGACGGCGTGCCGCTTTCGGCCAGTGAAGTTTCAGCGATCAATCCCAACGACATTGCCTCGGTGGAAGTACTGAAAGATGCTTCTGCAACAGCCATTTACGGCTCACGCGGCGCCAACGGGGTCATTCTCATTAATTATAAGGAAGGAAAAAAAGGCAGGACGAACATCAGCTACGATGTGAGTTATACGGCCACTAAAATACATTCGACGACCGACTGGATGAATGCCGGCCAGCTCCTGAACTGGCAGCGGCAGGCGCATATCAATGGCGGCACATTCACAGGCAAATACGGTACGGCGCCCGACCCGGATTTCGACATTCAAAACTTTGGCGGCGGGGAACAATACGGCATTAACAGCATCCGCACGGCCTATGAATGGAACGACGACGGTTCGGTGAAGCTCCGCGCGGCCACCGCCGATGAGCAGGCCGCCGGTTACGCCGCCCAGGTGCCGGTTTACAATGCAGCTAACCTCTTCGATCAGAAATGGGCCGACCTCGCTACCCGCACCGGCCAGACCCAGAACCATTTGCTGTCGCTCTCATCCGGTACCGACAAGTCGCGCGTCTATCTGTCGCTGGGCTATCTCAACCAGCTCGGTACTTTGAAAGACCAGGATTTTAAACGCTATTCGCTGAACCTGAAAGGTGATATTACGCCACGGAAATGGCTAACCGTCGGTCTGGCATTAAATGGGGTATACTCGCTTCAAAACTATGGAACCTCCGAAAATTCCTCCAACAGCGGTGCGAAAGACTCGTACGGCCAGGCGCTTGCGCTGATGCCTTATGCACGCGCATTCGACGACAACGGCGAAATCCTGAACACCAACCGGGAGGGGCTTTCCGCGCATAATGTGCTTTTAAATATCAATAACTCCACCAACGAGCACAAGCTGGCCTCGCTGCTTTCGAATGTCTACGCCGAGATCCGCTTCACCGACTGGCTGAAATTTTCGAGCAAATTCGGTGCGCAGTACAGCGACAAGGAGTACGGTTCTTTTTATGGTGCGAACTATACCAACCCATTCAGCGCTGTCGGTACCGCGCCGTTGATTGGGTATAATAAGCACAAAAAGTAGCTGGGCAGGACGCTGGAAAATTTGTTGTTTTTGAATAAACACTGTTGCATACAAAACTAAGGCCTAACTGCATTGCAATCCTTGCAGCAGAACACCAACAATTCCATCAACATCCGCGCGCAGGGCATTACTTTTCCTTCTTCACAATGGTATAACCTCGCTGCGAACGCGATCGGTAACCCGATGGGCTACGGCACTTCGTACGGCCGTTCGGCATTGGCTTCCTACATGGGCCGGGTCAACTACGGCCTGCTCGATCGCTTCCTGGTGACGCTGACTGGCCGCTGGGATGGCGCTTCGGTGCTCGCAGAAGGTAACAAGTGGGAGTTTTTCCCGTCGGCAGCATTGGCCTGGAAGCTCGAAGAAGAGGCATTTGTGAAGCAGGTCGACTGGATCAGCCAATTGAAACTCCGGTACAGCTGGGGACGCACGGGTAACTCTTCTGTAAGCGCCTATTCCACCGGCGGCTCAATCATAGGCGCGGCTTATATTTTTAATGAAACACAATATGCAGGCTACAAATCGGCAACCATGCCTAATGCCGCCCTGCGGTGGGAAAAAACGGCCCAGCAGAATATCGGTTTGGATTTCGGCCTGCTGCGTAACCGCATTTCCGGTTCTGTTGAATTTTACAAAGCGCAAACGAGCGATTTGCTGATGTCGCGGTCGATCCCGCCGGTGCTGGGTTACACGAGCATTCTCAGCAACATCGGGAAGACGGAAAACCGGGGCGTCGAAATCACCATTTCTTCGGTAAATGTACACCGGAAGGATTTCACGTGGCGGACGGACCTGAACTGGTCGGCCAACCGCGAGAAAATCCTTGAACTGACAAATGGCGCTACGGACGACCTCGCCAATGGCTGGTACATCGGCCAACCGATATCTGTTTTCCGCGATTACCAATATGACAGGCTTTGGCAAAATACACCCGATGACCTGCGCCTGATCGAGTTGTACAAGAAGATCGGCAACATTACCGCATTGCCTGGGCAGGTGAAGATCAAAGACCAGCCACTGGTGACAGTGGCCGACGGCACGGCCGGGGCCAAATCGGTGACGCTGGCGAGCGGGGAAATAGTGAATTACCTCGATAATGGCTTTGGAACGATCAACGACAGTGATAAGTCAATCCTGGGCAACAACCGCCCGTCGTGGACAGCGGGTTTGACCAACACATTTGGCTACAAAAACTTTGAACTGAGCTTCCTCCTGCAAGCACGTATCAACAACCTGTACTACGGCGCATTGCAAACCTACGGCCGGCGCGTGGAGAACGACACGTGGAGCCCCACCAACACCGGCGCGGCCTATCCGCAGCCGACCACGGCGACATTCACCAACTACAACTACGTGCGCAACTATGTGAACGGCTC
>CBIHPQ010000297.1:0-8790 GCA_966211825.1 uncultured Dyadobacter sp.
TATTATTGGTGACCATGGTTAGTTGATGTCTAACGGCCGTAACGCCAATAAATAGATCGAAGTCGTCAAGCGGGGTGCCTATTCTCTGCAGGCGGGCCTTCTCCCTAGCAAATAGATCAATGGAATCAAAAATGGGCAATATCTGCACACCTTTAAGAAAATCATGTAATACCCGAAGATTCTGTTCCGGCCGTTCGCTCTTCTCGACGCCAAATTTCAGTTCGGCCAACGTGATCTCGGAAATATAGCATTGCTCGGGAGCAACTTTATCGAAATGTCTTTGAAGATCAAACTTGCCTTTCATGAAATAAATGGCAATATCAGTATCGATCAGGTATTCTTTCAAAACGGTTCTATCTGACGGGTTGTAACTCGGCTGTTACGAATATCCTCTATAATTTCATCGGCCGATTTATCAGAAACAAAGGCCCCAAAGGCCTTGCGAAAGGAAGATTTCCTTTTGTGAGAAGGCAATTCATCCTTCTCGCCTAGCCTGGATATCAGCGCGAGTTTGTCATCAGCGCTCAGATTGCCCAAAAGGGAGGCATAAGCATTCACGATGGTTGTATTTCTTTTTGCTGGTTTCATCTAACTTTAAATTTACAAAAAAATGCCCGCATGTACACTAAGAGGGATACCCCTCGACGACCGGAGGTCGACCTTCATGCACCGCAGGCGTTTTCAAAATGGAATGCAAAGATAATTCGTCCGTAAGCGTCTAGCTACTTTGCTTGATAAGCGAAACCAGCCGGTCATTCATTTCAATTTGAATTAAGGCTATGGAGCTTTGTAATTAATAATAAGCAAATTAAGTTTAGCCCGTCCAATTCCAATTTCAGATGAGTGCTGCCGTAGTCGTTCGTAACCATGTTATGGTTGTGTCGGATATGTACAGCAGTGAATGGTGTCGTAACTATCGTACCGGAGAGGGCACCGTCGTCTTTATTTTATACGGTTGTTGCGGGATTTTGGGATGCGGAAAGAAATAACCTAATAAACAAATACTAATCTGCATGGATATAGAAACCCCTGTGTTACCGCCTTTAGAGTTTAGAGAACATCGTTTCCTTGATGAAGCCGGCGACACGACGTTCTATGGAAAAGGTAATATTCCAATCATCGGTCAGCAGGGTGTTTCCAAATGCTTCATTTTAGGGATGTTGAAAGTCAACGAAAATTTGGAAGTTGTAAGGACGAAGATCCTGGATTTACAGGATGCAATCGAACAAGATCCCTACTTTCAGGGTATCCCGAGCATTCAGCGCAGGCAACGAAAGAGTGGCTTTCATCTTCACGCGAACGATGATCTGCCAGAAATTCGTAGGATGACATATGAGCTGATAAGAACAATTAATTGCAGTTTCGAAGCGGTCGTTGCCCGGAAAATATATGGTATATATGAACGGAAGCACAACGGTAACGAGGCCGAATTTTACGCAGATTTGCTCTCGCATCTTTTGAAAAACAAACTGAACAAATATGATCGACTGGTCTTGAATATCGCCGGCAGGACGAATTGCACAACAAACTCAAACCTTAGGAGAGGACTTAAAAAGTCTATTGAGCGCTCGGTGATGAGAAATCCTGATCAACGAAATGATTGTGAAGTAGTATTCAATGTTCAGGAACCTTCCATCGAACCGATTCTCAATTTAGCAGACTATTTCTGCTGGGCAATTCAGAGAGTCTTTGAAAAAGGAGAGACTAGATTTTATGATTTTATCGGCAACAAGGTTGGCCAGGTCATCGACATTTATGATTTTGAAAACTTCCGGCAACCGAAGGATAAGTCAGGTGCCCACTATGGAAAGCGGCGTAAGCTAACAAGCGACAACCTTATAAAATAAAAAAAGCCCGTAGGTGCACTAAGAGGGATACCCCTCAACGACTCGTGGTCGGCATTCATGCATAACAGGCTCATTCAAATATAATCATTAAAAGTTTTGGATATAAAGTTCTTGAATTTTTCTTCAACATTACTTGAATTTTCAAGTATTCTGCGGGGGAAATCGAGAAATTGGGATTGGCGAAAAACGTCATTTCTTTTCCAAAACCACCGTCACCATCCCCCGCGCTGGAATCTTCACCCCCTCCTTCAAATTCCCAACCCTTCCCATTTTCATATCAACCCCAACCTCCCCGGTTGTCAGATAAACATCCGCTCCTTTCACCCTAACCCCACTCACCTCCGGCTTCAAAACCCGCTCCTCATTCCCATAATTAATAACCACCAAAACCACTTGCTTCTCACTCGCGTAAGCCGAAACCATCAAATCCTGAGCGATTTGCTCGGCGGAAAGACCGTCGTTTCGGGTAACGTTCAGCCGGTGCATGCCCGGGCGGATGAAACGGCTGTAATGGCCTAGCGCCCATAGGTTTTTGGTGGCGGTGATGGTGCCGTCGGTGTATTCTTTGTTGGCGGGTTTGAGGGCGATGAGGTAGTAGCGGGTGTCGAAATCAGGGTTGCCGGGCTCCCAGCTGTTCCAGAGTTGCCAGGCGGCGGCGTTGCCGTAGACGAGGTCGTCGTGGATGACTTTCGAGAGGAACAGGGCGCAGTCGATGGCAGGGATACGGCCGGTTTTGCCCTCGCGGTAGCCGTCGGCGAGCATGGAATATTCGGTTTGCCAGAAGGTGACGCCGTATTTGGCGGTCGTGTCGGCCACGTGGCGACGGATGGCAATTCGGGCGCTGTCGCCTTTGTCGGTGAAGTAGCTGTGGCCGCCGATGAGGGACGGAAGGTGGTTCAGGTTTTTGAGAAAGAGCTTGCTGCCGGGTTTGAAAAAGGCTTGCGTTTGTTGCGTAGCGTTACCTGTTTTTCCGTAGAGAAAATCGAGCTGGGCGGCTTCGGTAAGGAGGATTTTGGAGGTAGAGCCGGTGGCGGTCATTGCGCTGTCGAGGGCTTTGGCGATGTGGGCGATCTCGTCATTGCGCCACGGACTGCCTTCCTGCTTGGCGCCTTGCCCGGGTGCGTGGTACCAGTCCCATTGCGGCTCGTTGACCGGACTGATGTAGTTGAAATGCAAGCCCTCGCCATCGAAATGCTTCAAAACCGTTGCCAGAAAGCCTGCATAATCGCCATAATGCTGTGGTTTGAGGTTTGAAATGTAATCTTTGTCCGTTTTATAGCCCCGGCTATTCTTCGTGAATTGTACCGGAGGTGTATTGGAGAATGCAATGAGGTTCTCTACACCGTATTCCTTCGCTTTTTTGGTAAACCATAAATAACCGGCCTGTTTCGACCAATCGTACGTGCCATCCGGCCGCAGGAAGCATTCAACGCGTTTGCGGAAATCGGTGATGCCGCTGCTGTCGCCCTGCTCCGCGGTGCCGCCGCCGATGTTGAAACGCCAGGCTGAGAGTCCGATGCCTTTCGGATTGCCGTTGGTGTCGAATTTCTTGCTGAAAAGCCATTCCGCCATTTGCTCGCGGTTTTGGGCAGGCCAGTTTTTAGCGATGCCTTCCGTGAACCAGGCCCCTGCGGCGCCGAAGTTGTCGATCTTTTGGGCTTTGTTTTTGATGTCTATTTCAACAACCAGCTCACGCGGTTTTTGGGCGTAAACCGTACCTGTGAAAAGCAGTGAAAGAGCAGTAGTCAGTAGTTTTTTCATGGACAAAGGATTCAGGAATTTTATTAATCAAAATATATTAAAACCCATCGCAAGAAGGATCAGCACGACCGCCCAGCCCGCAACTTGCAGCATGAGGGGATGTCTGTAATTGCCCATCAGGCGAGGTTTCCGACTCGCCACAAGTAAAATCCCGAGGGCCACCGGGAGTACGAAGCCGTTCAATGTGCCCACAAATACCAGCACTTTCACCGGCCGGCCGACTACCAGGAAAATAATCGTCGAAATGAGGATAAAAACGATGGTAATGTAAGAATGATATCGCTCGATGAGCGGGTGAAACGACCTCAGAAACGAAATGGAAGTATAAGCCGCCCCTACAACGGAAGTGATGGCGGCCGCCCAGATCATCAACCCGAAAAGCTGCTTCCCGAACATCCCGGCGGCATTTTCGAATACCGAAGCGGCCGGATTTTCAGGATTTATGCTCACGCCGCTAAGGATAATGCCCAGCGTGGCGAGAAAGAGCAGGTAGCGGATCGTGGCGGTAATGAGGATGCCTGTGGATGCGCCCTGGTTGACTTCCTTCAATGCACTTTCGCCACGCACGCCCGAGTCGAGCAGGCGGTGCGCGCCGGCGAACGATATGTACCCGCCCACGGTCCCGCCTACGAGCGTGAGGGTGGCGATAGCGTCAAATTTTTCGGGGAAAAAGGTGTGTTTTAGGGCACTTTCCAATGGCGGGTGCGAGGTGAATGCAACGTAGAGAATGAGGGCTATCATCACAAAACCGAGGATTTTGGCGAAATTGTCCATCACTTTCCCAGCTTCTTTGAAAAGGAAAATGGCGATGGCAATACCCGCGCTGACGACGGCGCCGGTTTTAACCGAAATGCCCGTCATAGCTTCGATGCCCAGGCCCGCGCCGGCCACATTGCCGATGTTGAATGCGAGTCCGCCTGTTACGATGAGGAATGCGAGGAGGTAGCCGAGGCCGGGGAGCAAGTCATTGGCCAGGTCCTGGGCGCGTTTGCCGGAAACGGTGATGATCTGCCAGATGTTGAACTGGACGGCGAGGTCGATCAAAATGGATATCAAAATGATGAAGCCGAAACTCGTCGCCAGTTTTTCGGTGAAGACCGTCGTTTGCGTCAGGAAGCCGGGGCCAACCGCGGAGGTGGCCATCAGGAATGCTGCGCCTAGCAGCGCGTTTTTGTTTTTTGACATATTTAAATTGAAGAACCAAATCCACCGCCACCCGGGGTTTCAATAGTCAAAACATCGCCCACGTTCATTTTCAGGCTACAAATTCCCGGTAACTCATTACTCAAACCATTTGATAACAGCGTATGCCGCCCGCAGGCTCCGTCGCCACCTCCATTCATCCCATAAGGCGCATACCGCCGGTGCTGGCCGAGCAACGTCACCTGCAATGGCGCGAGAAATTCCAGCTTGCGAACGATTCCATCCCCGCCGCGCCAATGCCCCGCACCACCCGAACCGTGGCGAATGCCGAATTCCAGCAGCCTGACCGGATATTTCCGCTCCAACTGTTCGGGATCGGTAATGCGGGTGTTGGTCATGTGCTGATGCACGGCCGAGCGGCCGTTGAAACCGTTCCCGGCACCCACGCCGCCGCCGATGGTTTCGTAATAGCCGAATTGCTCGTTCCCGAAAAGGAAATTGTTCATCGTCCCCTGGCTGCAAGCCGCAAGGCCGAATGCTTTCAGTAAGGTATCAACCAGCCGCTGGCTCACTTCCGTATTACCGCCTACCACCGCCGGGCAGTGTAATGGGTCGTACGAAAAATCGGGGTGCAGGAAGCTGTTTTCGGGTAGTTTAATTTCCACATCCCGCATCAGTCCGTCGTTCAGAGGAATTTCCTGATCAACCAAAAGCCTTAAAACATACAAAATAGCGCTGTACAGAATGGAAATGTTGGCATTCAGGTTGTTCGGATGGGCGCCTGACGTGCCGGTAAAATCAAAAATTTGCTTATTATCGGTTATGGTAATTTTTACGGCTATCCGATGATTGTCATCCAATGATTCGGAAGCTTCGAAAACCCGGCCTTGAAATGGTACCAATGCATTCCGAAGCTGCGAAACCGCCGTTTGTTTCAGCAAATCCATATATTTCCGCACGGTTTCCAGTCCATGATTTTCCACCAGTTTCAGCAGCTGCGCGCTCCCTTTTTTCAATGCCGACAATGCCGCGATAATGTCCGCTTCGTTGGAAAGGAACGACCGGGTAGGATAGGGACCGCTGGTAAAAAGCGCCCGCAATGCGTCCCATTGAAATTTCCCCGCTTTCACCAGGTACTGCGGCACGATCACCACGCCTTCTTCGGCCAGGCAGGTAGCGTCCGGCGGCATTGAGCCGGGTGTTTTACCACCTACCTCGGCATGGTGCGCACGGTTGATGACGTAACCCACGCAAGTCTCGTCCTCCGTAAAAACACCGGCAAGCAAGGTAATATCCGGCAAATGCGACCCGCCGTAATGCGGATGATTCGTAATCACCACATCGCCCGGGCCAATCGCGATGGCCGCTCGCACGAGACGCCCGCATATGCCCATGCTACCCAGGTGCACGGGTATGTGCTGCGCATTCACGAGCAGTTCGCCGTCGGCGTCGAGCAGGGCGCAGGAGAAATCGAGGCGCTCTTTGACATTAACTGAAAAGGCCGTCCGCTGCAACTGAACGCCCATTTCGTCGGCAATGGCTTTGAAACGGTTCGTGAAGAGCTGCAATGCCACTTCCTCGCTTTGCTGGTTTTTATGGATTTGCGCGGCCTGCGTTTTCCGGGCAATGGCGTCTTGTCCGTGCTGGATCACGAGCTGCCAGCCTGCCGGCAGATAAGTAGTCGAAGTATTGTTGAGTAGAATGGCCGGTCCGTCAATTCCGTCGCCCGGTTGCAGGTTATCCCATTCAAAAACGGCTGTTTCGGGTAGGTTAATGTCGGTAATAACAGGCCTGGTATGCCCTGAACCCGCTACTTTTCGGCCGTTGCTGAGGATCGCAACCGGTTCCTGCCGTGGGCTTTGCTCCTGCACTTTGAGCTTGATACTTTCCAGTTCCACCACCGCATTGGCGGGATAGTAACCGAATTGCGCCCGGTAGGTTTCCTCAAATGCTTTCAGCGTATTTTCCCGTTGAAAGGGTATTTCAATGGTATTTTCCTGACCTGCAAAACGCAGGTAGAGATGGCAAAAGACAGTTTCAAAAGCATTAATGCCCTGTTCCTGCAAAATTTCGGCCGCCTGTTTTTCCAAAACATCACGCCATCCGGCAATGTGCTGCGATGCTTCCTGCCACGGTGAAAGGAGCTGCTTCGAAACAATCGTGCTGATCAGCGCCTCGCCAATGCCTGCCGCGCTGAAAAGCCCACCGTCGTAGGGTAGCAACACCGTGCCCATATCCAGTAATTCGGCCAACTGGCAAGCGTGAAGGCCGCCAGCACCGCCAAAAGTGACGAGGGCAAATGCATTGGGATTAATACCTTTTTCCACCGAAATCTTGCGGATCGCGTCTGCCATTTTCTCGTTGGCAATGCGTTCGAGGCCAGTCAGGATTTCGTGATGGCTGAGTAGGTTGCCGGTTTGGATTTGAATGCCGGCCCTGAGCTCTTCCAGCCGGGTAATCGCCGCGGCCGGGTTGATGGGAATGCTGAATTTGGAAGTTTCGAGCTTCCCCAGCAGCAGGTTCACATCGGTAACCGTCAACGGTCCGCCGGCGCCGTAGCAAGCCGGGCCCGGCGAGGCGCCGGCACTTTCTGGACCAACTTGCAGTGAAAAGCCATCGAACCAGCAGACAGAACCACCGCCCGCCGCCACCGTTTCGATGGCGAGGGTGGGATTATGGAATTCAATGCCATCGATTTCGGTAATGTATTTCAATTCCGGCTGGCCGTCGATCAGCGCCGTATCGGTGCTGGTACCGCCCATGTCGAAGGTGATCGCTTTGGCAAAACCCAGTTTTTGGGCAAAGTTCGTCGCTGCGACCATTCCCCCCGCCGGACCGCTGAGCAGGCTGTCTTTCGCGCGGAAACCGCTCACTTCCGACAGGCTGCCGGTGCTCGTCATCACTTGCAGGCTGCCGCCGTTCAATGCAGCCCTGATATTGGTCAGGTATTGATCCAGTATCGGGTCGAGGTAGGCGTTGACGACCGCAGTTTGCGTTCTTCGCAGGTAATGCGAGAATGGGAACAGGTCGGAGGAAGCGGAAATGTAGTTCGCACCATTGTCCCGAAAATCCCCTGCAACCTGCTTTTCATGTTCCGGGTTTTGGTAGGAATGCAGCAGTGATATAGCCACTGACTTGTAATCAGTAGGTCTGTTTTTATCCTCTATTTGCGTTAACTTCAATTCTTCCAACACATTCCCGCCCGCATCCAGCCGCTCTTCAACTTCGAGCACTTCGCTATAAAGCAGTTTCGGTTCGGGAATATCGAGCTGGAAAAGCGAAGGCCGCTGCTGGTTACCGATGTAGAGCAGGTCTTTAAAGCCTTTTGTAACAACCAATAATGTTTTAGCGCCTTTCCGTTCGAGTAATGCATTGGTGCCTCTGGTCGTGCCCAGTCGCATTGCTATCGGTGGGAGTGGATTATCCAGTGGCGTTTGCGTGAGCAGGCGTGCGGCCAGGATCGGGGCTTCTTCGCCGGTCGTTATTTCAAAATCCGCCGGTTGTGTGAATTCCAGATTGTCCGCCAATGTGATCGTGTGCTGCTGCCGGTCGATATGCATAATGCGACTCGCCTCGTCGTTGCCGTGCAGTTTGAATGTATAGTTTTTGAAAAGGTCGCCATCGTGTGACCAGGAGGCTTCGAAATGATAGGTATTTGGCCTCGATTTTCCGGTAATACGGCCGCGGAGGCAGCTGGAACTGAGTACTTTGATGCGCGTCTTGTTCCCGGCCGGATCAATAGCGAGGCAGTCGGTAAATGTCCCGCCCGTATCGATCCAGATTTGCCAGGCGGTTTCAGGTGTGGTTTTCAAAAGAACGGTTTAAGAGAATAGCTAATCAGTCCCCAATTTAGCCAATTCGTGGCATATCACCCTACAACGCCTGACCACTCCTGACTACTCCTGACAACGCCACGACGCCTAAATATCCCGAAACCCCTTCTGATATTCTCCCGGCGACATGCCGGTCGTCTTCTTGAAAACCCGGTTGAAATTTGTCACGTGATCGAAGCCGGTTTGATAGCAGATATCGGAAAAGC
>CBIHPQ010000298.1:0-8753 GCA_966211825.1 uncultured Dyadobacter sp.
AAAAAAAGGCCCTGAAAAATTCAGGACCTTTTGGGGAGGGAGACGGGTCTCGAACGGCACCGGCCGCCCGGCCGCGACCTCTAGAACCACACCGGGGTCGCGGCCGACGCTAGCGTTCTAACCGACTGAGCTACAACCTCTAATTTCGCGCACAAAAAAAGGCCCTGAAAAATTCAGGACCTTTTGGGGAGGGAGACGGGTCTCGAACCCGCGACCTCTAGAACCACAATCTAGCGCTCTAACCGACTGAGCTACAACCTCCGTTTTACTTGCCTCTTGGGGGAAAACCCCTTTCGAGAGCACAAAATTAGGAAAAGGTTTGCAGCTTGCAAGACATTTTTATAAAATTTTTGCAAACTACAAACCCTTCCGCAAGCCGTAGCTTGATTATTTAGCCGCAGTGTACAGTGCGTCAGCCGCTTTCCAGTCTACAACGTTCCAGTAGGCGTCGATGTAGTCGGGGCGCTTGTTTTGGTATTTCAGGTAGTATGCGTGCTCCCACACGTCGAGGCCAATCACCGGTGTGCCTTTTACTTCGGCGATGTCCATCAATGGGTTGTCCTGGTTGGGGGTTGAAGTGATAGCTACTTCTCCGCCTTCTTTCACGATCAGCCATGCCCAGCCCGATCCGAAACGGCCGGTTGCCGCTTTTTTGAATTCGTCCTTGAATGCTGCAAATGAGCCGAATTTCGCTGTGATCGCTTTGCCCAGTTCGCCGGTTGGTTCGCCGCCGCCGTTTGCTGAAAGTGATTTCCAGAAAAATGAGTGGTTCCAATGACCGCCGCCGTTGTTGCGTACGGGTGCAGGTGCTTTGCTGATGCCAGCGAGAAGTTCTTCTATGGTTTTGCCTTCCAGTTCAGTACCTGTTACCGCTGCGTTCAGGTTGGTAACATAAGCCTGGTGGTGACGGTCATGATGTATCTCCATGGTCAATGCATCGAAGTGCGGCTCCAAAGCATTGTTTGCGTAAGGTAAGGGATCAAGTGTAAATGCCATTTTTAGTGTAGTTTAATGATTAAAAAAATTGTTATACCAGTTAAGCTAACAGCAGAATGCCGCTTTATGTTCTTAATCCCCGGAAAAATTTGAGCAGTAACTCCTGGGATTCTGCCGCCATAATGCCGGTTACAAGTTTGGTTTTCGGATGCAGAAGCGGTTCCCCGATGCGCGAAAATCCGCGCTTTTCGTCCATCGCGCCGATCACCACCCTTTTGACCTGCGTCCAGTAAAGTGCCCCTGCGCACATCACGCACGGTTCGAGCGTCACATAGAGCGTGCAATCGGTAAGGTATTTGGAACCGAGGTGGTCGGCTGCGGCGGTGATGGCGATCATTTCCGCGTGGGCTGTGACGTCGTTGAGCCGCTCGGTTTGGTTGTAGCCTTTGCCAATAATGCGGTCTTTGGCCACCACGAGTGCGCCGACGGGAATCTCTCCTTCTTCGTATGCCTTATGGGCCAGCGCGAGGGCTTCTTCCATAAAGTAGTGGTCCGTTATATCTGCCTGTATGTCCATATGCGGGTAAAGAAAACGGGACATTCATTGCATTGCAACAAATGTCCCGTGGTATTTTTTTAAAACTAATTATCAGGGTTTCATCACACGCTGAACGGTGCTCAGATTGCCGTTCCGTATCCGCAGCAGGTAAAGGCCCGACGGATAATTGGTGAAATCAACCTCCGTTTTTTGCTGTTTGATGGCCTGGGCCGAACGCTGACGGCCGTTCAGGTCTACTACTTCGACGGTCGCTTGTTTCGGCGAAATGGTCCCGGTTACTTCCACAGTGCATTTGCCGTTGATCACCGTCGGGTAAACCTTCGCCCAATCTGCCGGAGCTGGTGGTTCCACACCCAGGATCGGGTCAACCTGTACCCTAGCCGTGCCGACGCCGGTTCCTATGCCGCAGCCGTTGGTTACCTTGGTAATCGCGTAGGTTGTGGTGGTTTTCGGCGAGAGTTTGAACACATATGGCGTTGCATTCGCGGTGATCAGCGTGTCCTTCGTTCCGTTGTTCAGCGTGAATGTCCACGGAGATTTGCCGGTGATGTCTGCTTTCAGACTGGCGCTTTCACCCACCAGGATAGTCTGTGTTCCTGTCAGCGTAGCGACAGGCAGCGGGGTTGCATTAATGGTGATCTGACTTACGCTTCCTTTCACTGTAAAATCCGGATTAGTGCCCGAACTGATCACACGTACGTAGAACGTACCTCCTTTGGTCGAATCGGGGAAAGTTGCCGATACCGAGTTTGCGGTAGCCGTTGAGAGAATAGTATAGAACTTGGCGTCTGTATTCTCGGTCGATACCTGCAATTTGAAGGTATTACCCGCCGGGAAATCACCCGATTGCTGGAATGGTACCGAAAACGGTTTGCCTGCGCAGATTTCGGAAACGGAAGGATTTCCGGTACTGATGGTCGGCACTTTTACGGTAACCGTTGCTCTGCCGCTGGGGATACCTTTGCCGCAGGCATTGGAAACTTCCGTCAGAAGGTAGCTCGTGGTAGTGCTTGGCTTCACAGTCACCTGGTGGTCGGCCTGGTCGGTGGTGGCAGTGTCTCCGTTAGACAAAATATATTTCCACGGTCCGTCGCCGGTGAACTTGATGTTGATCGTCGCCGACTGTCCAAGGTCGACGGTGGCATTACCGGAAATCGTCGCGGATGGTTTTGATTTGATGTGGATCTTAATCTCTTCCTTGGGGCTCTCGCAGGTATTGGCACCGGTTTGCGTCACATAGAATGAGTAATCCTGAACTTTCTCTGTAAACGGAATGAAGGGGACACCCTGCCATTCGTTGCTATCAGCGGTGCGGTACCATTTCAGCACGGTCCCGGTAGCGTCAAGGGCCGGAGCATTTTCATTCTGGCAGTATTCCAGGTAGGTTTTAGTAACGGGTTTCGGCGTGGTATTGACTTTGACGTCGATTTTGGCGCGGTCGCCGAGACAGCCCGCCAATGTTTGCGCAACATAATAGGAAGTCGTTCCGCCTTCGGCAGTGGAGGGCGTGGGTGCATTGGGGCTTGAAGTTCCGCCGGATGCATCCGTACCAAACCAGTTCAATGAAGCATTGGTAACTGCCGATGCTTCGAGGGGTTTCGCTGCGATAAACTGGCAATACTCGATTAGAGATTGAGGGAGTCCCGGGAGGCCTGGAAGTGGCTTGATCGTAACTTTTTGAGCAACGCGGGTGGTGCTTTCGCAGCCTTTGTTGGACAATTGGGTTACGTAATAAATCGTTTCCTTCGCTTCTTTCATGTTAATCGAAGGCGTGGCTGTACTGGGAGTTCCGCCGGTTGAGGCTGTGTACCAGTTCAATGTATTGCCTCCCAATGCCTGAGTCGGGAAAGTGTAGTTCTTATCACCACGTTCCTGGCAGAATGCTTCCGACAATGCGCTGACGGCACCCGGGGTTGCATTGACAGTCACATCCAGTTTTGAACGTGTGCTCTCGCAGGTAAGGCTTCCATAAGTAGTGGATTGGGTAACATAATACGAAGTAGTACCAACGGCAGTTGCGGTTGGGGTTGGAGGCGTGGTTGATCCCGTACCGTTGGCGGGTCCGTTGTACCATTTGTAAACCGGTCCCGAGGGAGTCAATGCCAGCGGTTTCGCGCCAACGCAGTAGTCGCGTGGCGTAACTGGCGGAGCAGCGGGCGTATCTTTAATTACCACGTCGATTTTCGCTCTCGGGCCTTCACATAATCCACTGGCAGTTTGGCTTACATAATAGCTGGTAGTTCCCGCGGTTGTTGTGGCAGGCACCGGCGCGCCGGCCAACGCATTGCCGCCGCTGGCCGCAGTGTACCATTTGAGGCCGCTTCCGGTTGCGGTCAATGCGGCCGGTGAAGAGTTTTGGCAAAGGTTTACTGTCGCGGTAACGGTAGGAGCAGTGGAAGGATTTTTAACTACCACGGCCACTTCTTTTCTCTGCTGGCTTTCGCATCCGTTTACGGTTTGCGAAACGTAGTAGCGGGTTGTTCCGGCCGCAGTGGTAACGGGTGTCGGTGCGGCAGCCAATGCAGCTCCGCCACTGGATGCCATATACCATTTCAGGTCGTCGCCGTTCGCGGTAAGCGGTGTGGCTTTTTCATTCAAACAATATTCAATGGGCGATGTCGCAGTAGGAGCGCTCGTTTCGCGGATTGTTACCTTAATTTCCGCCTTGGCGCTTTCGCAACCGGGGGGTACTGTTTGGGTCACGAAATAACTTGTAACGCCCGCCGGGGAGTTGGCCGGTTTGGGTGCTGTGTTGAGGGCCGTTCCGTCGTTTTTATACCATTTAAGGCCGGTACCGGTTGCAGTCAATGTAGTGGTTGGGCCATTTAAACAGAATGCGATGTCGGCAACACCTGGCGAGGCTGATGGAGTGCATGCTGTAACGGTCACAACCAATTCAGCCTTTGCGCTTTCACAATTTGCAACAGTTTGAGTAACAAAATAGCTTTTTGTTCCAACAGTCGAAGTTGACGGAACTGGTGCAGAATCTAATGCCGTGGTACTTCCGGCAGTTTCATACCATTTGAATGTAGCACCTGCCGCACCGGAAGCTGTAAGCGGGTCGGTGGACGTTGCTCCGACCACAAATGTCTTGTTAACTACTGTCGGAGCGGCTGGTGCCGTACATGTAACTGTTACAACCAGCTCCGCTTTGGCACTTTCACATCCGGTCACAGTCTGCGTTACGAAATAACTTTTTGTCCCCTCGGTAGCGGTGGAAGGTATTGGGGCAGATGCTAATGGAGCAGTGCTACCTTGTGTTTCATACCAATTGAATGTCGCCCCGGTAGCACCAGTAGCAGTTAATGGGTCTGTTGAAGATGCTCCTTTTGTAAATGACTTATTCGAGACAGTCGGAGCAGCGGGAACGGCATTAATTGTCAATGCATCACTCTGCGATCCAGTGATTTGCACCACCAGCAGAATCCTTGAAATAACCCTGATTTTGTAAGCTGCACCGGCAGTCGTCCCGGCAGGAATTGTTGCGATTATGGGTGAAGCATTCCCAGAACCGATTTCCGTAGGACTTAGGCCAAACGCCCCGGTCGCATCCGATAACTGTGCGATAAAAACGGTATTGGCCGCGGGAGTTCCGGCGAACGTAAATTTAACCTCGACATTGCTGCCTGCACAAACGGATATTGGCGTTACTGCTCCTGTGGTAATACTGGTTTGTCCGAATGAAGCTGCCAGGCAGAATAGCGTGGCGAAAATGGTAAGGAAACTCTCTTTAATAAATGTTCTTTTCATGTATCTGTCTAAATATCTTTCCGCTAACCTTTTGACTGGTAAAGTTAGAGATATTTTTCAAATACGCTGAAGGTGATTTAAGGAAGCTGGCTTTTCCGTTGGATCAATGAACTGTACACTACGTCCTGGATTTTCCGCCGTGTACGCTGAGTTGTAATCGAGGTGTTTTCCGCATCGGGATTGACACGGTTTGAAAGAAATACAAACACCAGGTCTTCCTCGGGATCCACCCAAACCATCGTTCCCGTAAAACCCGTGTGTCCGAAGGAGTTAACCGAAGCCAATGGTGAAACATACGAGCTGTTGCCATCCGCCGGCGCCTTATCCCAGCCCAGCCCGCGGTGGTGCGACTCGTCGTACATCCGCGAGAAGAATGGAACGGTGGCCTGCTCGTAATAGCGCTTTCCGGCGTAGTTGCCTTTCCAAAGATTCATTTGAAGTAAAACAGCCAGGTCCCGGGCTGTGCCGAACAATCCGGCGTGCCCCGAAACGCCACCCACGATGGCCGCCATCTGGTCATGCACCGTTCCTTGTAATAATTGCCCGCGGAAACGGTAATCCTGTTCGGTAGGCGCGATCTGCTTCTCAGGAAACCGGCGCAGCGGGTTGAAACCGAGATAGGCCAGTCCTAACGGCTCGTAAATGTTGGCAGCGACGAAATTGTCGAGCTGCTGGCCGGTAATCCGCTCCACAATTTTCTGAAGTGTCAGAAAGCCAAGGTCGCTGTACAGGTAACCGTAGCTGCCCGCCCGGTCACGACGGTTGTTCATGGGCGATTCTACGACCCATTTCCAGACAGAATCCCGCAATGCGCCTTTGGCAAAAAGTTTTGGGGCAACCTGCAAATAATAGGCAGTGTCTTGCTTCGAACTATAATATTCAGGTAAGAGGCCTCCGGCGCTGGTTTTAGTCCTGTCCCAAAGCGATGGGTAAAACGAAATAAGGCCCGAGCGGTGGAGGAGCAGGTCGCGGACGGTGAAGTTTTGCTTGGTAGTACCCGCCAGTTCCGGCAGGTATTTCGATGCTTTTTCGTCCAGACTGATCTGTTTACGGTCATAAAGCAGCATTACCGCCTGCAATGTGGCCGAAACCTTCGTAAGCGAAGCCAGGTCGTAGATCGTTTCCGGCGTCACCCGGTCGTTGGTGCGATAGCTCAGCCCACCGAATTGCTTTTCATAAATGATCTTGCCCTGCCTGGCGACGAGCACTTCGCAGCCCGGGAAAACATGGTCATTCACGGCCGCAGTAGCGATCTCATCAATTTTTTTCAGGGAAATACCATCCATACCCACGCTTTCCGGTGTGCCGAACGCAATGCGGTTGATCGTCGTCGTATTCACGCCGGTGCCAGTTTTATAGGCCAGTACTGAAACCGGCAGACGGCCTTTCGAACTCAATGCGCCGAAAATGATCTGCGGTACGATTTCCTGTTGATCTTTTCCGTCCTGATTAGCACAAATCAGCGCATCGGTTTCCGGAAAGAACTGAATGCTGTAAGGCGTGCCGAAAAGGCAAAGGATCACTTTTTTATTACGCTGTTTGAGCTGGTTCACAAAATCGACCATGCCCGTCGTGACACCGTAATTCCGGCCCGGTTTGGAGCTGATGCCGTGAATGTCGACGATTACAGTATTATAAGGTTCCAGGTAGCCCAGCATTTCGGTGATCTGCTCCTGCGACGACGGCCCATCGTAAAACGAGTAGCTCCGCATGGGTTTGTAGGTCGAAAGCATTTTCTGGAATGCCGTACTGCTGCCTTCGCCAATGCTCACCGACGCGATATTGTTGTCCATCACCGAGCCGATCGGAAGCAGGTTATTATCGTTTTTCACCACCGTCACCGAAGCCTCGCAAAGCTCGCGGTACAGTTCCTTGCTTTTTTCGCTGTTCAGGTCGGCGTAGAGGTTGTTGACGTCCACAGGCTGGTATTTGCTCAATCCGGCCCAGTATTTGGCCTGCAAAATGCGTTTGACCTTATCATCGATGATCTTTTCACTGATCAGTTTCTGGTTAATGGCGTCTTTGATCCGGGTTACCGTTTCGGCAATGCTTTCGGGGTAGAGCAGCACGTCGTTGCCTGCTACCAATGCTTTCAGGTTCACGTCGGCTGCTTTGCCGTTTTTGAGCACGCCGCGCATGTTCATGGCGTCGGTAAACACCAGCCCGCGGAAACCAAGGTCTTTACGCAACAGGCCATTCACGACCTTATCGGATAGGGAGCTCGCCTGGTTGGGCGTGTTATCCAATGCAGGAATGTACAAATGCGCATTCAGGACGCCCATCAGGCTATCCGCGATCATCTCACGGTAGGGATAGAGGTCCGTATTATTGAGTTGTTCCAGCGAATGCGTCAGCACGGGCAATGTGAAATGCGAATCGGCATCCGTATCGCCGTGGCCGGGGAAATGCTTGGCAGTAGCGATAATGCGGTTGTGCTGCAAGCCTTTCATGTACGCGATCGATTTCCGCGCCACATTCTCGCGGTCCTCACCAAACGAACGTATACCGATCACCGGATTGGCCGGATTATTGTTAATATCCGAAACCGGCGCGAAGTTGATATGGATACCCAGGCGCTTGCATTGGCGCGCGATGTCGTCGCCCATCCGGTAAATCAGCTGATTGTCCTGGATCGAGCCGAGCACCATTTGTTTCGGGAAAGAAATCGTGCTGTCGAGGCGCATCCCGAGGCCCCATTCGCCATCGATACCAATGAAAAGCGGGATGTTGGAATGCGACTGGTAGCGGTTCGTCAGCTGTGCCTGCCCTACCGGCCCACCCTGGAAGAATATGAGTCCGCCGATCTGGTAATCGTTGATCAGCTTGTCGATGTATTTATAATGCGATTCGTCGCGGTTCGAGAACGTCGCCACCATAAAAAGCTGGCCGATTTTCTGCTCGATGCTCAGGGCTTTGAGGGTACTGTCCACCCATTCGTTTTCGGGGAGGACGAGCACCGGATCCCGGCGTTTTTTGGGGGCCTTGTGTTTTGTTTCAACAACAGCAGGTGCGGTTTTGACCGGTATGGTCTTCACTGCCATCATTTTCCAGGCAACAGATGCCATGGAGGTAAGCACCACCAGCGCCACTACAATTACTACAACACGAAACCGGCTTAACCACCAATTTTTCATACCTGAAAACACTGACTTAACGAGGGAATGTTAGGTTTACGACTTCGACTACTGACATTTGAGTTTATGAAAAGTTACAACAATAACAAATTTTCCGCGCTTTAAATCCTGCAAAATATCGTTTTAATGCAATTCTAATATTTGCTTAGCCGAATATGGTTTTGTTAATTACTGTTGGAACATCAAGCCTGCTGCGTGAGCTTCTTGAAAATGTCTTCCAGCGAATCGCCGGTTTCCCGGAGTTCCTGCAATGAGCTGTCACTGACCACTTTCCCTTTGTTGATGATGATCACGCGGTCGCATAATGCTTCTACCTCCTGCATAATATGCGTGGAAAACAGAACTGTTTTGTCTTTTCCGGCCGTTCGAATCAC
>CBIHPQ010000299.1:0-8739 GCA_966211825.1 uncultured Dyadobacter sp.
CAAAGATAAGAATAAAGAAAAGCCGCCCCTAATGAGGACGGCTCTAAATTATACGGCGGTTTGCGCCGGCCCGATATTCTGTAAATCTCAGTAGTAAGAATGCTTGTAATCTTCCACCGAAGTAAGGATCACTTCGTGTGCCTCATCCCTGCCGTACACATTCGTGATTTCGATATGCGCCTTTTCGCCGGGGAGATTTTTATAAGTCAGGAAGTAGTGCTTCAAACGTTCGATAATCCCTTCCGGCAGCTCGCTCAGGTCGCTGTACTGGCCGTACACTTCGTCGCCTTTCAAAACCGCGATGATCTTGTCGTCGGCCTCGCCGCCATCGATCAGGCGGATTCCGCCGATCGGCTTCGCCTCGCACATGATGTTACCGTGCGAAATGATCTTCTCGCACAACACAATGATATCCAGCGGGTCACCATCGCCTTCGGTCACATCGCGGCCTGAGCGCTCCCGCGCCAGCGCTGCGATCTTATCCGCGCAATAGGTTTTCGGAATGAAGCCGTACAATGCCGGAACGATGTTCGAGTATTTTTGAGGGCGGTCGATTTTGAGGTAACCGGTTGCCTTGTCAATTTCGTATTTTACGGTATCGGTAGGAACAATCTCAATAAATGCAGTAACTAATTCGGGTGCCTTATCACCCATTGGGATTCCGTGCCACGGATGTGCTTTGTGTACGTTAGCGATCATTAGTTGTGTAATAGGTAATAACTTAAAACTTAAATTTCGTTGAATACTATTCTTAATTTCTTACAATCCAGCCTTTTCGGCAATGGTGTAATCCCCTGTTTTTGAAACAGATTGCTTTACAAACAATTCACCCAAAAATCCTGCTAGAAATAATTGAGAGCCTACCATTATCGCAACCAATGCTAAAAAGAACATCGGGTTTTCTGTAACATTCCGGTAAGGCAATAAATTGTAAATGTTATATATCTTTTTTCCGATAAGCCACACAGCTATAAGGCTTCCAAGAAAAAACATAAGGGTTCCCAGACTGCCAAACAAATGCATGGGTCTCCGTCCAAACTTATTCACAAAGGCGATCGAAAGCAAATCCAGGAAGCCAAAAATGAACCGTTCGAGGCCGAATTTTGTGTGACCGTATTTGCGTGCCCGGTGCTGGACCACTTTCTCGCCTATTTTGGCAAAACCATTCCATTTCGCGATCACGGGAATGTAGCGGTGCATTTCGCCGTAAATCGTAATATTCTTGACAACGTCCTTGCGGTAAGCCTTTAACCCGCAGTTGAAATCGTGCAAATAAACGCCCGATATACCGCGGGTAGCCGCATTGAAAAGTTTGGTCGGGATCGTTTTGGTGATCGGGTCGTAGCGCTTCTTTTTCCAGCCCGAGATCAGGTCGTACCTGTCGTTGACGATCATGTTGTACAAATCCGGGATCTCGTCGGGGCTGTCCTGCAAGTCGGCGTCCATCGTAATCACCACATTGCCTTTTGCGGCCTGAAAGCCGGTTTGCAATGCCGCTGTTTTACCGTAGTTCCGCACGAAACGCATTCCGCGAACGTTTGGATTTTCCTGTGAAAGCCGCCGGATCACTTCCCACGAGCGGTCCCGGCTCCCGTCGTCCATGAAGAGTACTTCGTAGGTAAAATCATTTTCGTCCATCACCCTCGCAATCCACTCGCAGAGCTCGGGAAGCGACTCTTCTTCATTATAAAGCGGAATAACAACAGAAATCTGGATAGCTTGGTCGGTCATGTACGGTTTCAGTGACTATGCTTGCGCCGGTAATTTGCCGCAAAGTTCGTGTTTTTCCTGATCAAAATTTCAAATAAAAAGCTTTTAGCAATTCCCTGAAACGCCGGTCGTGGCTTACCCCATCCTTTTCATAAATATACAGATCAGACTCAACCTCCACATTATGAGCAAATTCAGCTCGCTGGAATAGCATCAGGACACGAAATGGCTTTTTATTTTCCTGATGGAACAATGTCAGTTTGCGGGTAAGTTTCCAGCCCGCATTTTCTGCTTTTTCCGCAAAAAGTGCACCTTCATCCACCGGAAAAAGTATATTGAATTTACCTTCCGGCTCTAAAAGCCGCTGGATAGCAACGAGCAGTTCCTCAAAGTCAAGGGACTTGGCATGATGGGCGATATTCTTTTTATCGATCGGAGAAAGCAGGTCCGATTGAAAAAAAGGTGGGTTCGTGATGATCACATCATACAAATGATCCGAAACAAACTCCTGTACCGCCGAATGGAACAGTTTGATGCGGTCGTGAAACGGGCTTTGCTCCACATTTTCACCCGCCTGATAAAAAGCCTCCGCATCGATTTCGACCGCGTCGATCATCGCGTAGGTGTTGCGCTGTGCCACCATAAGCGACAACAGCCCTGTTCCGGCCCCTATATCGAGAATGCGATCGGCGTCCTCCACATCCGCCCACGCGCCTAGCACGCATGCATCGGTACACACTTTCATAGCGCACTGGTCCTGCCGGACGGTGAACTGCTTGAACCGGAAATGGGCGTTACGGGGCATATTATCAGTTATTTTCGTCCAAAATCAGCCGGATTTTCTCCCCAATATTCCGTCTCCCATTTCAATATCCTGTTGGGGTAAGTGTTGGTCGCGAGCCAGCGTTCGGCACGTTGCAACATTTCAAATAGCGGCTTGTTCCGTGGGGTCAAAGCCAGCTTGGTATTCGCATGTTTTTTCTTAATCCACGCCATAGCCGTTTTGGAATCGGTGTAAATGGGCAGGTCGCTTTCCTTCTTTTGCAAATAAGCCAGCCCATGCACGATCGCCAGAAACTCTCCGATGTTGTTGGTGCCATCCTTGAACGGCCCTTGCAGAAAAATGCGCTCGCCCGTGGCGTAATACACCCCCTGGTACTCCATATCCCCTGTAGCGGTGTTCCATGCCGCATCTACGGCAATGCTGTTCTTGATGGGCCTGCCGACGTTCGCGGGAGGCTCCAGTACCGCAGGTTTCGTATCCTTTTTGGCTACAATTTCCCAATAATTCCGCTTTATGGCCGCTTCGGCTTCCTGCAATCAGACAAACGACTTGTAGCGCGCATCCTCAAAGCCCTTGATCTGCGCCTCGCATTCCTTCCAATCTGTAAAAACGCCCGTCTTCCGGCCCTGCCAGACGACGTAGTATTTGGTCTTTTTCAATGTTGAATGACTGAATTCTGAATAATTGAATGACCGGATGATTAAATGACTGAATATGCCTTATTCGGTCATTCAGTCATTCAATCATTCAAAACTATTTTCCTCCCAAACCTGCGCCAATTCCACGATCACGTCCACCGCCTTTTCCATATCCTGCACCGATACCCATTCCAGTTTGGAGTGGAACGCGTGTTCGCCGGCGAAGATGTTCGGACATGGGAGGCCCATAAATGAAAGCCGCGAACCGTCGGTACCGCCGCGGATGCTGCGCTGGATCGGGGTCAGGCCGGCCCTTTTCATGGCTGTCAATGCGTTTGTTATGACTTCCGGATGCTGGTTGAGGATTTCCTTCATGTTCCGGTACTGTTCCATCACCTTGAATTCCGCCGATGAATTGGGATACGCCTCCAACACCTCCTCCATGATCCCTTTCAAAAAAGCTTCTTTTTCGTGCAGGCCTTCCACCGTAAAATCGCGGATGATAAAGCTGAGAACGGCTTTTTCCTGAATACCCTCCATTTGGACAGGGTGGATAAAACCTTCCTTATCCTGCGTAGTTTCAGGCGAAAGTCGGTCCTTAGGAAGCCTGGCCAATATTTCAGCGGCGATTTTCAATGCATTTTCCAGCTTTCCGATCGCGTAGCCGGGGTGCGTGCTCACCCCGTGGATGGTGATTTTTACGCCGTCGGCAGAAAACGTTTCATCTTCCAGTGTCCCGATCGCCTCGCCATCGACGGTGTAGCCGAAATCGGCTCCGAGTTTCTGTAAATCGACCTTTTCTGTTCCTCTCCCCACTTCCTCATCGGGTGTGAAAAGAATCTTAATCACGCAATGCCTGATCTGCGGATTGGCCAGGAGATATTCGGCGGCCGCCATGATTTCGGCAACACCGGCTTTGTTATCAGCCCCAAGCAGAGTCACCCCACTGGCCGTAACAATATCATTTCCAATCTGTTGATCCAAATCATGCAGCTCTCCTATCCTCAAAACCTGCGAACGGTCATCCGGCAGGACAATGTCCGAACCGTCCCATTTCCGGTGAACGATCGGCTTCACATTTTCTCCGGTAACATCCGGCGAAGTATCCACGTGCGAGCAAAAGCAGATCACAGGAACATCGGTCCGGTCGGAATTCGAAGGGATCGTCGCGTATACGTACCCATGCGCATCCACGTGCGCATCCGCGACGCCCAACGCGCGAAGCTCTTCGGCTAGCAGGTTACTCAGGTTACGCTGTTTGGCCGTACTGGGAAATGTCTCCGAATTAGGGTCCGACTGCGTGTCGATTTGCACATAACGCAGGAATCGTTCGAGAACAGAGCTCATAATGAGTCGTTTGGTTATAGAAAATATTAATTAACCGATGATCGAAGCCAGATCCGCAGGCGAGTAGTTGATATTCTTCAAGGTTTTGTCATCGGCAGTGCGATACACGAGGTATTTGCCATTATCCTCTTTGAAATAACAGTCAGTACCCTTTGCCTGATAATGCGCGACGGTCTCCTCTGCTTCTTCTACCGAATTGCACGCTTTCGACATATTCGAACGCTGTACTTCATCGAACAATGTCCGGAATTTCTCTCCCAGCCCAAATTCCAGCACCGCGCCCGACAATACATATTGCAGGTCACAAAGCGCGTCGGCTACCTCCACGATATCCTTTTCGAGGATCGCAACTTCCAGCTCCTTCAACTCCTCGGCCAGCAATGCCACGCGCAGGCGGCTTCTTTCTTCGGAGGGGATGGTCGGGGTTTCCAGGATCGGATGTTTGAAAGTTCTGTGAAAATCCGCGACTTGATTAAGGCTATCCAGTTGTTGCATTGCTATAATTGATTTAATAATTGGTCTTGAATAAAAAACACGCCTTTTACAGGCATTTACATCGAAAGATTGGTTTTAAAAAGCTTGATAGCGATCGCCAGCAGGATAATACCGAATACTTTCCGGAGAATATCCGTGCCTCCCTGCCCGAGCTTCCGTTCCAGCCAGTTCGATGATTTGAGTACGAGGTAAATAAAAAACAGGTTCAGCATAATGCCGACCAGGATATTCTGGATCTGATAGGCCGAACGGAGCGACAGCAGCGTGGTCATGGTAGCTGCGCCGGCGATCATGGGGAACGCGATCGGTACGATGGACGCTACGCTTACATCGGTATTGCCATGCTTGAAAATCTCCCGCCCCAGGATCATTTCCAGGCCGAGCAAGAACAGGATGATAGCCCCGGCGATGGCAAATGAAGCAATATCAACGCCGAAAAGGCTCAGCAACCTTTCTCCTAAAAACAGAAAGAGCACCATGATCAGCCCGGCCACGATGGTCGTTTTCTCGGACTCGATCTTCCCGAGTTTTCGCCGGAAATCGACGATAACCGGCAATGAGCCAAGCACATCGATCACCGAAAAGAGGATCAGCGTGACGGAGACGATTTCCTTGAAATTGAACATGGGCTTACACTTTGGGGCGTTTCTATCCCGCAAAGTTGCTCAAAACCGACTGCTTACACAACCTTAAATTGCCACAGGCGATGAAATCAGCACGATCAGGAAGCGCTTCCCGGCAGGAAGTTCAGGAATGTATTGAACTGCTTTTTATACTTTTCTTCGTCGATTTTATAGAAGTAAGCGCCTTTTTTCGAATAGCCTTTTTGCTTTTCATCCAATTTAATCAACAAATTGGTTGACAATAATTTACGGCTGAAATTACGCTTATCGAGCTCTGTTCCGAATATTGCTTCGTAGAGCTTCTGCAACTGAGGTATCGTGAATTTCTCTGGTAATAATTCAAAACCGATCGGGTGCTGGGAAGCTTTGTACCGCAAATGCTGGATCGCCATTTCGACCATTACACCGTGGTCAAAAAGCAACTTGGGCAGTTCCTGCATGGAAAACCATTGCGCTTCGAAATTCTTCGAGATTTTGTGATCGTAATCCTCAACATTGATTAATGCAAAATAAGCGACTGACACTGTACGCTCCACCGGGTCGCGCAGCGGGCTCCCGAAAGTGTGAAGCTGTTCGAGGTAAATGTCGGTCAGGCTGGTCAGTTCAAAAAGAATACGGGACGACGCGCCTTCGAGGCTCTCGTCGGGCTGTACCCAACCACCCATCAGCGACCAGGTGTGATGCTCGTCTTCAATGCCCCTTTTAACCAGCAACAGTTTCAGCTCTTCGCCGTCAAAACCAAAAATAATCGAATCCAGCGCGACCAGACATTTGGTCTGGGCCTGGTATTGCTTTAAAATATCTAATCGCACAATCTAAAAATCCGCAGGTGAGTAGATTTGTTTTTTAGTTATAAATACAAGGAAGGCCATTTACTACTCATTCCGCCAATTAGCGGCCATTTTCGACAAAAACGCCTTCAATAAGGCAATTTCTTCGTCGCTGATCGCCGGAAAATTGGCAATGCGGAAACTGGTATCTTTCCATTTTCCATAGCCGTTGCCCAACGTGATCCCTTCTTGCTTCGCGGCCTTTTTCAGCTCCGGAATCCGCTCTTTTTCAGCCCTCACCGCGATGACCGTATCCGAACGCACCGCTGTGTTTTCCACCACCAGTTCATACCCGTTCTCCAACAGGAACGCATACCAGTCGTGGGCGCGCTTGCGTGTTTGCCTGTCCACCTCTTCAATCGCCGGAACCTGCTGCATAACCTTCCCGAGCAGGTAAATACCTAGAATATTAGGCGTGTATGGGGTTTGAAATTTCAGGAAATTGTCGCGGATGAAAAGCAAACTGTTGTAGTGCTTATGCTCGCCCACCTGGATCGCCCGCTCGACGGCTTTGGGCGAAACGATCATGACCGCCAGACCGGCCGGCAACCCAAAGCATTTTTGCACGGAAGCGTACCAGATATCGGCATTCTCCCACGGCAGCGCCACGCCCGCCATCGACGACGTAGCATCCACGGCAATGAGGTTATCGACCTTTTTGCGGATGTCGAGCAGGAAGCCGTCCGGTATTTTGGTACCGTTGGAAGTTTCGTTATAAGTTACGCAGATGAGCTCGTTGCGCGAGAAAACGGCGGAACGGTCCATCAGCAACGTCTCGTTCAGCCCGAAAGCGGCGTCACTGGTCCGCAGCGAGATGCGGTGGGTGTAATCCATCCATTTCTCGCCGAACGCGCCATTGTAAATGTGCAGGCTCGAATCGATCAGCAACGATTGTGCAATGATTTCCCAGCATTCGGTCGCCGACGATACGAAATAAACTTCGTACCCGGCCGGGACATCGAGTTTCGCTTTCAGGTCGGTGATAGTTTGTTCTAGCAGTTGCATAAAACCTTCACTCCGGTGATTAGAGCTGATGAGTCCGCTCTGGAATGCCTCGTGAAGATATTCTTCGACCTGCGGATAAACCTTGCTAGGCCCTGGATAAAAGGTAATCATAGCATTTCATTTTTGGTTTAAACAAAAACATCACAGGCCGGAATTAAATCCCCAAACCTGTGATGCCTGAATATATTTGTGAAGTGTGAATGTCAATGACAAAACCTGACTCCTGACTCACTTCGATGTTTACATAAACCCTTCGCGTACCATCGCTTTTTCCAGCTTCTCGCCCAGCTCTTTCGAAGCTTTCAGCAACGGCAACCGGACGTCGGCACTGCAGATACCTTTGATTTCGAGGCATTTCTTGATCCCTACCGGGTTCGATTCGATATAAAGCAGGGTATCGAATTCCAGGAATGCAAGTTGCAGTTTGGCGGCGTCTTTGAACCGGCCTTCGAGTGCGGCCCAGGTGAGGTCGTGGAATTCTTTCGGGAATGCATTGGCAATCACGGAAATGACGCCGTGCCAGCCTACACTTACCATCGTGGTAACGAGGTTATCGTCACCCGAAAGCAGCAAAAAGTCGTCGGGCACGCGCGCGGCAAGTTCCATGCTTTGTTCGAGACTGCCGCCCGCGTCTTTAATACCGATGATATTCCGATGCGACGCCAGCTTCACGATCGTATCCGCCTTCATATTGATCACCGTTCTGCCGGGCACATTATAAAGTAGTACAGGCACGGGCGAAGCGTCGGCGATGGCCGTAAAATGCGCGATAATGCCTTCCTGCGTAGGTTTGTTATAGTAAGGACAAACCGACAGGATCGCATCGACACCCGTGAAGTCAGTATTCTTAATGGTATCTAAGGCTGACTGGGTATTATTGCTTCCGATGCCGTAAACGATTGGGAGCTTCTTGTAGTTATTTTGGATTGTAAATGCCAGGATATCACGCTTTTCCTTCGAGGAAACGGTGGGCGATTCGCCGGTTGTTCCTTGTACCACGAGGTAGTCCGTACCACCTTCCGTCACCAGGTCTATCAGTCTTTTCAGACCCGGATAATCAATCTCATTCTGTTCATCAAAAGGTGTGATCAGCGCGGCCCCTACCCCTTTGAAACGTTGGTCCAATGGCATTATTTACTTATATAATTGTTAGATTTTAAAACACAAAGTTAGCCTTCCGGGGCTATTTTCTTCACTTAATTTCCAATCATTGCTAAAAATTCTTCCTCGGAGATAATGGTAACGCCGAGTTTTCGTGCTTTTTCCAGTTTGGAAGGCCCCATATTAGCCCCTGCGAGCAGGTAATT
>CBIHPQ010000300.1:0-8711 GCA_966211825.1 uncultured Dyadobacter sp.
CAGATGGAGCGGGGCGGACAATGGGTGAAAGGTAAAAGTAATGACACTTTCGCGCCGCTGGGACCGTATTTTGTGACGTCCGATGAAGGGGGCAATGCCAACGACCTCGACCTCTGGCTGAGCCTGAACGGTAAGAAAATCCAGGATAGCAACACGTCCGACATGATTTTCCACATTCCGTTCCTGGTAAGCTACCTGAGCCAGTTTATGACATTGCTTCCAGGCGACGTGATCACTACGGGTACGCCTGCGGGCGTAGGCCTGGGCATGAAGCCGCAGGTTTACCTGAAACCGGGCGATGTGGTGGAATTGGGTATTGAAAAATTAGGTTCACAAAAGCAGGAAGCAATTGCCTGGAAGGCGGCATTAAAGTTATGACTATTGACGCCCACCAGCATTTCTGGATATTTGATGAGGAACGCGATTCGTGGATCACACCCGAGATGGCGGCTATCCGGCGAAATTTCCTGCCGGAGGACCTCTGGCCGGTCCTGAAAGCGAATAAAATCGACGGCTGTGTGGCCGTCCAGGCTTCGCAAACGGATTCGGAAACGGAATTTCTGTTGCATCTGGCCGAGGCAAACGACTTTATCAGAGGTGTTGTAGGCTGGATTGACCTTCGGGCCGTGAACTTGTACGATCAGCTCGAAAGGTATTCCCAGTTTGAAAAACTCAAAGGTTTCCGCCACGTTGCGCAGGGACAGCCGGAAGGTTTTTTGCTTCAACAGGAGTTTATCAAAGGAATAGGGCAGCTCGTAGCATTTGACTTTACCTACGACATTCTGATTTACCAGAACCAGTTGAAAGAGGCATATAATTTCGCCGTAAGGCTGCCGAATGTACATTTTGTCCTGGACCATATTGCCAAACCGCTGATTAAAGCACAGGAACTGCAACCCTGGGCCGACGACATCCGCCGCCTGGCCGAACTGCCTAATGTGCATTGCAAAGTATCAGGCATGGTTACCGAAGCCAACTGGCAGCACTGGGAAAAAGCCGATTTCAGGCCTTATCTCGACACGGTTTTCGAAGCATTTGGCACGGAAAGGATCATGTACGGTTCCGATTGGCCCGTATGCCTCGTAGCTGGGGAATACGAAGGCGCGAAAGGTATTCTCACCGATTATCTGAGCATGTTCTCGGACGATGAGGTGCGCGATGTGATGGGGAACAATGCGAGAAGATTTTACAGTCTCGATATTTAAATACAAGTATGAAAAGATATTGTCTTGCGGTGGACCTGGTCGACGACCCGCAAATGATTGCGGAATACGAGGGTTATCACAAAAAGATACAGCCTGAGATCCACCACAGCATTACGTCTGCCGGAATTACGGTAATGGATATTTACCGCGTCGGCAACCGGCTGTTCATGATCATGGAAACGGAAGACGATTTCAGTTTTGAAGCAAAATCCCAAATGGATGCCGACAATCCGAAAGTACAGGAATGGGAGCAGCTCATGTGGAAATACCAGCAGGCACTACCGACTGCGAAACCCGGTGAAAAGTGGGTCTTGATGGACCAGATATTTGCCCTGTAAGAAGAAAGGTCGTGGTATGAACTAGCATTCGAAGAGGTTGAGTAGATTATTTTACGCATTATCCATTCTTATTTTATCATTTGCATTGCTTTCGTCGCAGCCTCGCCAGGCTGTGGAAGTGAAGCTGATGAGTTTCAACATCCGGCATGGGCTGAATAACCAGGAGGAGTCGAATCTGCGTGATATTTTAAGGATAATCAAAGAAAATGACCCGGATCTCGTCGCATTGCAGGCGGTCGACAGCCTGATGGACAAGGGAAAGGTTCAGTTTCAGTTGAGGCAGATCGCGGCGCAGACGGGCATGTACTATGCCTATGCAGTGGCGGACACCTCCGAAAATGGAACGCAGGGTGTAGGGATACTTTCTAACTGGCCGTTTGAGAAAACCCAGGTGATCAACCTCCCGCGAACGCCCGGCTCAGATCCAAAGGTGCTGCAATGCGGATTGATCAAACTGTCGAGATCGGTTACCTTCCGGTTCTGTAACTCACGGCTGGAATATGCTTCGGTCATGGACCGCGCCTTGCAGGCCGCTTATATCAACCAAATGCTCGTCAACAGCGTTCAGCCCGTGATTTTGGGAATGGACATGGGGGCGAGGCCGAACGAACAGCCTTACTTCTCGTTCCGTAAAAAATGGCAGGACGCTGCCCATGGATCGCAGATGCAGACCTGGAACGAAGGTTTACCGGGCGACCGGCTCGACTACATTTTTGCCTTGCTCAACAACAAGGTTCGCATTAAAAACTACAAGGTTATCAGGAATTATCCGGACGTTTCTGATCACTATCCCATTCAGGCCACCATTGAATTTTGGTAGAAAATGAATTACTCAAATTGGAAGATCGGATTATTTATACCGTGCTATGTCGATCAGTTTTACCCGCAGGTAGGCATTGCGACACTCGAATTGCTTGAAAAACTGGGCTGCACGGTCACATTTCCGTTAAATCAAACCTGCTGCGGCCAGCCGATGGCCAACTCCGGATTCGAACACCTGTCACGCTCTTGCGACAATCTCTTTTATGATATTTTCAAAGATTGCGACTACGTGGTTTCGCCATCGGGGAGCTGTGTGCTGCATATCAAGGACCATCTTAAGGCCGATAACAAGGCCGACGAATCGAAAGTCCTCAGAAAGAAAGTATACGAACTGATCGAATTCCTGACCGATGTTTTGAAAATAGATCACATTGAAGCGGAATTCCCGCATCGCGTGGGGCTGCATCAGGGGTGCCACGGGCAGCGCGGGTTGCATTTGTCCCAAATGTCGGAGCTGAATGCCGAGCCGTTTTCGAAGCCGGTTTCGCTGTTGAAACAGGTAAAAGGCATTGAACTGATCGATCTCGACCGGACGGACGAATGCTGCGGCTTTGGCGGAACGTTTTGCGTGAGCGAAGAAGCGGTGTCGGTGAAAATGGGTAAGGACCGTGTCGCGGACCACATCCGGCACCATGCGGAGTACATTACCGGCTCGGATATGAGCTGTTTAATGCATTTGGGCGGCATTCTGAAACGGGGCAATTCCAATGTACAGGTGAAGCACATCGCCGAAATCCTGAATGCAAGCATTAAAAAACCGGAGCCCGCAATGTGAGCCCCGGTTTGTACAAAGTTTACGGAAGACGTACCACTTGGGCGTAGCACGCTGGTTCAGAATCTGAGAAGCGCCCGTTGTTAGTTAATTGAAGAAACAACGCGGCTGGTTGTAGTCAAAATATCAAACGATTGTGCAGTCTTCTCTTTACCATCCGTGATTTCGAACGTATAAGTACCGTCCATCAGGGTTGATAAATCAAAGTATTTCAGGTAGTTGTTTTCAACGCGTCTGTTTTCGGAGAAAAGAACATTTTTCTCGTTGTCCAGAATACGTACGACTACATTTTTTGAAATTGGATTATTATAAGAAACGCGGAATTGCAGTGGTTTAACCTGCAGAACAGTCAGCTTGGTAGAAGCGTTAACAGTTTTGTCTGCGGTAGCGAAGTTGTCCTGGGCATTTGATGTCAATGCCGATCCTGATAGAAGCAAGCCAGTCAAGGCTGCGATAATAAGAGTGTTTTTGGTTTTCATAGGAGTTAATTTGTTTATGTCTAAAAAAAGTTAAACTGAACTTAATTCAGACTCCGATGCCCCGATCGAAAAACTTTGTTGATTCAAAAGTATAAGATATTGCAATACAAGAAAATAGCATTTTTTCGATTTGTAAAAAGTTGTTTATTAAACAAACTGCAAACTTGAAATAATGCAACGAATGTGAAAAGTACAAATCTTATTCTTCTTTAAATACTATTATCTAATTGTTAAGGAAGCTATGTCCAAAACAGTATTGGAGCACGCGGATGCTTCCGAGGTGTTCAACAGAGACGAACCTTACGTAAACTGGCACGACGAGACCCTGTGGTTCGTGCGTCAGAAACGCGATAAATCATCCAAACAACTGCCCGAGTGGGAGCAATTGCGCGAAGCCGCTTCGGGTATCAAGAATTATGTGCTCTCGAATCTGGACGAGCTGCTGATCTCATTCGAACAAAAAGCGAAGGAAAACGGTGTACAGGTGCATTGGGCGGCCAATGCGGCTGAGCACAACGAGATCGTACTCGGGCTTTTGAAGCGGCATAAGATCGATAAGATGGTCAAAAGCAAGTCGATGCTCACCGAAGAATGCCACATGAACGAGTTCCTGACCCAAAACGGCATCGAAGTGATCGATACCGACTTGGGTGAGCGCATTGTGCAGCTCCGCAACGAGCCGCCGAGCCATATTGTGCTTCCGGCGATTCACTTGAAAAAGAAGGACATCGGTGACCTCTTTCACGAGCATTTGGGCACGGACGCCGGCGCTACCGACCCGCAATACCTCACCGAAGCCGCCCGCCAGCATTTGCGCGACAAGTTTTTGACGCGCAGAGCAGCATTAACAGGCGTTAACTTCGCCGTAGCGGAAACGGGCGGATTTGTAGTGTCAACCAATGAAGGTAATGCCGATATGGGCGCGCATTTGGCCGATATTCATATTGCCTGCATGGGTTTTGAAAAGATTATTCCCAAACAAGAACACCTCGGCGTATTCCTGCGCCTGCTTGCCCGCAGCGCCACCGGCCAGCCGATCACGACTTACAGCAGCCATTTCAAAAAGCCGCGCGACGGGCAGGAAATGCATATTGTGATCGTAGATAATGGCAGAAGTACGCAGCTGGGAAGGAAGGATTTCAGGAATTCATTGAAATGCATTCGCTGCGGGGCCTGCATGAATACCTGCCCGGTTTACAGACGAAGCGGCGGACATAGCTACCATAATGCGGTTGCTGGCCCGATCGGATCGATTCTAGCCCCGAACCTGGATATGACCAAGAATGCGGACCTGCCATTTGCGAGCACATTGTGCGGAAGCTGCTCGAATGTGTGCCCGGTGAAAATCGATATCCATGACCAGCTATATAAATGGCGGCAGGTGCTGGCGAAGGAAGGATATGTTCCCAAAAGCAAGGAGATAGGCATCCGCGCCATGTCGACCGTACTGGCAGCGCCGCGGTTCTACCAATGGTCGGGCAGGCTGGGTAGGACGGTAATGCGGGCGATCCCTTTCATGGTCAACAATGGTTTGAACCCCTGGTACAAACAGCGCGATATGCCCGAAGCGCCAAAAGAGAGTTTCCGCGACTGGTATGTTCGTAACCGAAAAAATTAGACAATGAGCTCACGAGACAGAATATTGGCGCAGATCCGCCAGAACAAGCCGGAACCGATGTCGTTGCCGACAGTAACACGTTTTGAAAGCCATTTTGAAAATACGGAAGACAAATTCCGGGAAATGCTGGCGGCGATCTACACGGAAGTAGTTGTTGTCAAAAACCTGGAAGAGCTGGCGCAAAAGGCGGAAGAGCTCTACGGAAAGGTGGTTAATCGCGCCACGACCATTCCCGCATTGAGCGCCTGGGCCGATTTCAGCCTCAATGTTTCCGACCCTCACGAGCTGGAAACGGTAGAGATCGCGATCTTGCAAGCCGAGTTTGGCGTGGCGGAGAACGGGGCGGTATGGGTTTCGGACCAATATCTGCCGCACCGGGTATTGCCTTTTATTACGCAAAATCTCGCATTCGTGATCCCGCGTAATGCGCTCGTGAACAACATGCATGAGGCGTACGTGCGCTTACAGGACACACTCGGGTGGGGCTGCTTTATTGCAGGTCCGTCAAAAACTGCTGATATTGAGCAATCACTGGTCATCGGCGCGCACGGGGCGCGCAGTATGGTGATCTTCCTGCTCGAAGGCGAGTAGTTTTCTATGGACCAACAGGTAACGCTCAAACCATTTACAAGAAATATTGCCGAACGGCTGGCGCATCTGGCCAACAATAAGAATGTAGTAGCACAGGTGCGGGACAACTTTCCCTCGCCCTACACGCTTTCCGACGCCCATTACTGGATCGATTTCTGTAATGGGCGCCACAATGCCGAGAGTTTTCACCGCGCTATCTATTATAATGAAGAATTTGTGGGCGGTATAGGCGTGCTGCGGCAGGAAGACATTCATCGCAACAATGCAGAGATTGGTTATTGGCTCGGCGAGCCCTATTGGGGGCTGAACATTACCACCGAAGCCGTAGTACAGATGACAGACTGGATTTTTAAAAATACCACCATTACCCGCCTCTTTGCCGGAGTGTTCGAGACTAACCCCGCTTCCATGCGCGTGCTCGAAAAAGCAGGTTACAATCTGGAAGCCATTCATCGCAAGGCCATTATCAAAAACGATCAGGTGCTGGATGAACATTTGTTTGTAAAGCTCGCCGGAGAGTGAGTTTTAAAAATGTATTTTTACGCTCTTTCAAACAATGTCCCTGAAGTATGCCCAAGATTATCGTTGCGATCGACGGTTATTCCAGTTGTGGTAAATCCACGACGGCGAAGCTGGTTGCCAAGCAATTGAATTACCCTTATATCGACACCGGCGCGATGTACAGGGCTGTTACCCTGTATTTTATCCAGAATCATATAAGTCTTACCAATCCTAAGGAAATCGAAAATGCACTATCCAGGGTGCATATTTCCTTCCGCCGTCACGCAGAACTCGGGCGCAACGATACTTATCTCAACGGTTTGAATGTAGAGGACGAGATCCGGAAAATGTATGTTTCCGAAAGAGTGAGTGAGGTAAGCGCGATTGCCGAAGTGCGGCATGCATTGGTGGCGCAACAGCAGCGCATGGGGAGAACGAAGGGTATTGTCATGGATGGCCGCGACATTGGTACCGTCGTGTTTCCGCAGGCCGAACTGAAAATCTTCATGACCGCCGACCCGCTTATCCGCGCGCAACGCCGGCAAACGGAGCTGATGGAAAAAGGGGAGATCGTAGGCCTGGAAGAAATAGCTGAAAATCTTAAAAACCGCGATTATATCGATACACATCGCGCCGAAAGCCCATTAATGCAGGCCGAGGATGCTATTTATATCGATAATTCTCTCATGACGCTCGACGAGCAAGTGGAGCTGGTGGTACGCCTGGCCGACGAGCAAATCGGGTTGTCACTCAGGCGCCGCGCCGCTGACCGGTCCTGATATGCCTCAAACAGACTACGATTACCTCATCATAGGGCAGGGGATAGCCGGCACTTCCGTGGCCTGGCACCTGCACGATCTGGCCAAAAGCTTCCTTGTCGTGGGCGACTCCTCGATGCCCTCATCGTCGCGGGTTGCAGCGGGCATTTTCAATCCCCTTACGGGTAAGAAACTGGTGAAAACCTGGCTGGCGGACGATCTTTTTCCTTATGCCAAATCGTTTTACGGCGGGTTGGAAGAGCGGCTTAGTTGCAAAATTGTACACAAAGCCTCCATTTACCGGCCGTTCCGGTCCATCGAGGAGCAGAACACCTACCTTGCCCAAACCGCCGATCCGCGCATCAGCCCTTACATTGCCGACACACCCGACCCGGGAAACGAACTTCCCTATGTGAATGCCGAGTTCGGCGGGTTGGAAGTAATCCAGGCGGGTTGGATAGATTTGCCTGCATTGCTGGATGCGAGCAGGCAATATTTCGAAGCGAGAGATCACTATATAGAAACGACTTTCGACCCGGCCGATCTGGTGCGGGAAGAGCACGGCATTCTCTGGCAAGGCAAGCGCTTTGGGACCGTCATACTTTGTCAGGGTTTTATGGCCCTTGAAAACGACTGGTTCAACTGGCTGCCGTTTGCACCGGTAAAAGGACAAATCCTGGAAATTGCCACAACGGTCCCACTTGGCCCGTACATCATAAACCAAGGAATTTTCGCGCTCCCGTTGTCCGAAAACAGGATGAAAGTGGGGGCGACCTATTCCTGGGACCCGCTCGACTGGAAAGCAACGGAAGCTGCAACAGAAGAGCTGGAATTCAAATTGAAGGGATTGCTAAACGTCCCGTACACGTTGGCGGGCGCCCAGGCGGGTATTCGGCCATCCGTACGCGACCGTCGCCCGCTGATCGGGGTTCACCCGGAGTTCCCTAATGTCGCTATTTTCAACGGGTTAGGAACAAAGGGCGTTACGCTGGCCCCGTTTTTGGCGAATGAGTTCTGTAACCACCTGATTTACGGGAAAGAATTGAACCCGCTAGTGAATATAAAAAGGTATTTTTCGTTATATTTCCGTTGAAGTCAGCCTTAGCACTATGAGCAGAAAATATATTTACACATTAACCTTTTCGATCGGTCTTTTAGCGGTTTTTGGATTATTTACAGAATCAATAGCACAGCGCTATCCTTCACAGGAGACTTTTGGAAAGAACCGGGTCCAGTACAAGAAGTTTAACTGGAAAATATTCCGCACCACCAACTTCGAAATCTATCACTACCAGGGAGGCACCGCGCTCGCGAAGCTGACGGCTCAATATGCTGAAAGCGAGTTCGATAAGATCACCGACGTACTCGGCTGGACCCCCTACAACCGTGTAAAGATATTCCTTTACAATTCCCCCGCCGAGCTCGAACAGAGCAATATGGGGCTCTCGGTGCTGGATAACCTCAGCGACCAGAAACTCAACCTCTCGCAATCGCGCGTAGAGGTGGCGTATACGGGCGATCAGATCGGTTTCCGTAAAAAACTGGTAAGAGATATCAGCCTTATGTTCGTTTACGACATCCTGTACGGCGGTAATATGAAGGAGGCTATGCAAAGAACATTGCTGCT
>CBIHPQ010000301.1:0-8675 GCA_966211825.1 uncultured Dyadobacter sp.
CGCCCATTATATGTCGTCGTAATGATGGTGTTCGGATTGGCAAACGGGCCGATCACCGTCGGGCTGTAAATGGTATCGACAGAAAAGCTTCGGTACCGGGCAGGAATGTCGAGCCTGCCCATGTTGGAAAACATAAAATCGTTGCCCACTTTGGCATAGGTCAGAAACCGGCGCAGCTTGTGCACCGAACGGTGCGAAGCCTCCATGATCATCGTGAATTCATAGGGGTTCAGCTTCTCCATTTGTTGGGATACGTGTGTTTGAAGTGCTTTTGCTTTTGCCCGGAAACCGTTTCCTATGGATTGTTGAAGACTGATATTAAGTGCCAGGCCATATGAAAACAGCATATCGCGCTTCACTTCGGGCATATACCTGCGGATGTCCACCGGGCAGGTAGCCTTGCCATGCGCCCTGGAGCCGTTCACGATCTTGAATGCTTCCAACAACGCCAGGCCGATCGCAGTATTGACGGTCACGCCCTCTTTTTTACAATGGGAAAACAAGGCAGTCGACTGCTCCTCGCCGAGCTTCCAGTTGATCAGATAGTCGCTGGAACGTGGCGCCGGTTTTATTTTTTTTGAAATAAATAAAGAGCCTATCGAAAGACCAGCATGCACGAGCGTCGCCGCAACTGTTGCCTTGACGCGGTTCCGGAAGTTGTTCAGGATAGCTGCGGGTACAATGTCGCGGATGCTTTCGAATGCCGGTGCTTTCCCGATTCCAGCCTGCGGATCGTCGAGTAATGCCAGAAGGTCGGTAAGGAGCGCTACACCCGATCCGCCGTCGCACATGCAGTGGTGGAAGGCCATGATAAGGTCGGAAACGTCTGCCGAGCGTATCCAGGTAATGCGCAGCAACGGGCCATTGGGTATGTCAAAAGAAGTACCCAGCTCACGCACCGTTTCGCGGTTCCAGTCGTCGTCGCCCGTCCGTTCCACGATCCTGAGCGGGATCCGGGGCAATGCCGGCGGCGTGTGGAAGTAGGGTATTCCGTGGGCGTCGGTGCCGATTGCCGTGCGCAGCATTTTGTACTTTTCCTGTAAGCAGAAGAGTGCCTGGATCAGCTGTTCATGATCCAGACCACCATTGATTTTCAATGCATAAACCCCGTGAAAAGGCTCGGTGCCGTCGCCTAAAAGTACCCTTTCGAGGAAAAGCAGGTTTCGTTTCATCGGTCAGGCGTTTTCGGTGACACGGTGGGTAAGCGCGAAATCTTCGAGTAGTGAAACCGCTTTCGCATTGCCGCCCGCCGCATGGAATGTGTCGCGCACGTGCCGGGCCGCCTCGCGGTATTTCGGGTTTTGGAGCAATTCCCACAGGGTTGTTCGCAGCTCGGGCACGCGCAGGCGCTTGTACCGGAGCTTTATGCCGCAGCCCGCGTTCTCGATCAGGGCGGCGGTGTGGAAATGGTCGTAGGCGATGGGCGTAATGAGCATCGGCAGGCCGTTCATAAATGTGTCGTTCACCGTATTGAAGCCGCCGTGGCAGATCACCGCATCCATTTTTGGGATAATATCGGCCTGAGGCACAAAGCCCTGCACAATAAAGTTGTCGGGCCATTCATCGAAGATCGCCGGATCGGTAGCGGCCACGATCGTGACGGGCTCGTTGGCGAATGCGTCAATGAGTTTCTGGAAAAATTCTTTGCGGATGTCCACCAGCAAAGTGCCCAGCGACACAAATACCTTGGGCGTAGTAGCCTTTTCAAGCCTTTCCCAGTCGAACGCCGTTTCATTCGGGCGACCTTTCACCGGGCCTACAAACTTCATATGCGCATCGGGTTCGGGGAATCCTGCAAACTCCCTGGAAGTAAACACGATATTCATCTGGTGCGAATGGATCACAAACTCGTCGGTGTAAATGCCGAGCCCGCGTTGCAGCCCTTTGATGAGGTTTTGCTGCCATTCAAATATTTTGGGGGCGGAAGTGGCCGTGTCGCCCATTACATCCGGGGGGACGGGCGTCGTGGTCACACACGGGATGCCTTTGAGGTGGGCCACCAATGCACCGGCGAAGGTAATGCAGTCATTAACAATTACATCCGGTTCGAAGTCGTCGGCTACGCGCGACACGCCGGGCACCATCATCCTCGCAAAGGGGATGTAGGTTTCTTCCAATGCGAGTTTCATCACCTCCGGGCCCGACAGCGAAGGGCCGTCGTCCTGCCGTTTCAGGATGCGGGCGATCTCGTCCTGACAGGCGGCAAGCTCTTCTTCGGGAAGGATATAGCGGCCGCCGTCGGGAATGTGTTTTTCGGCAAGCGGTACCAGGCCCGTCCATGCCACATCGTGGCCATGGGCAATGAGGCTAGCCCCGACGCTGAGGGTAGGGCTGATATGTCCGAAAAAAGGAGGTACTACAAATAGAAATTTAGCCATTCTGGAAGACAGGTATCTGATCGAGCCACTGCGCCGCGGTTTTGGTGCCGCCCGCCTGCCCGAAGGAGCTTTGGATACGACGCGCCGCGAGCCGGTAGCCCGGATCGTTTAAAATATCGTTGACCGCGTTTTTCAGGTGCGGGGCCTTAAACCGGTTGAAATTGAGCCTTACACCGCATCCGTTCGCAACCACGCGTCCGGCCACGTGCGACTGGTCGTACGCGATCGGGATCACCACCAGCGGCAGCCCGTTCGAGAGCGCCTCCGAAACCGTGTTATGGCCGGCATGGCACACGACTGCATCGAGCCAGGGTAGTAATTCGAGCTGCGGGACACGTTGTTGTACCAAAAAATTGGAAGGCCAGGACTCGAACAGCGCTTCGTCCGAAACCACCACCACAAATATTTCTTCGTTGCCGAATGCTTCGGTTACCTTTGAAAAGAAATCCTTTTTAAACTGGTGGTCGAATGTAGTACCAATGGAAATCAGGATTTTAGGCACTGTCTGGCCCTTTAATCTTTCCCAATCAAAAGGAACGTCGGCCACGCGGTTGGCGATCACCGGGCCGGGAAAGCGGTAGTAATCAGGTAGCTCCATTTCTCCGAAAAATTCCCTCGAAGTAAACACGAGCGTGAGCAGCTCCGAAGTAGCCAGCGATTTCTCGCCATCAATGCCCAGTTCCTTTTGCAGTCCGATGATCTGCTTCACCTCCCATTCATGAATCTTGGGCAAATCTTCCATCATTTTTACGGCCGCAGGTGCAGTCACCGAGGTTGCGTAAGGAATGTCGAGCAAATGCGCGGCCATTCCACCGGCGAACACCTGGTGGTCGTTGATCACCACATCGGGCCGGTAGCCTGCCAGGATGCGCATGACGCCGTCGAACATGTAGCGGTTTAGCGGTACCAGCACTTCTTCATACAGGAATTTGATGCTCTCTATGCCATACACATTCTTTTTGGTGATGATATCGAGGTATTCCGCATTGGCTTGTTTCTCCGAATCTTTCTGGTCGTAACGGATCACCAGCAGCTGGCCGCCGGCAGGCAGTTTTTCCTGCAAATGCTCGTCCAGACTGATCCACGCCACCTCATGGCCCAGCGCCAAAAGCCCGGCGCCTACCGAGAGCGTCGGGTTAATGTGGCCTGTCAGCGGCGGAACGATAAATGCATATCTGGCCATGTTAATGGGTCAATAAACCGGTTTGAGAAAAATCGAAGTCCTTTTGAAAGAACCCGGTCAGTTCGCGTCCGACCACTTCGGGCTGCTGCACGGGCACATTATGGTCGCCCGGCACGAGAATGAGCTTGGAGCTACCGATCGTGGAAGCCAGCGTCCGGCCCGAAGGCACGCAGTTCGATTCTTCGCCGTAGATCAGCAAAGTCTCATGCGAAACGGCGGCCACCGCCGGATCGTTGAAAAAGCCCTTTTCGACCTCCATATCGCCCCGGATGGAAGTTTCATGGAACAAAAACTCGTACATCCGGTGGTTCTTCTCCAACTGCCGCTTGCCCGCAAGCAAGCGCGTGGTATCGGCGAAGTTTTCGATGTAATGGATCAGAAATTCCTTGCTGTAAGTGTCGATGATCGTGAGTACTTCCTGCTCGCTCGGGTCGGGGCCTTCGATGATGGCCAGCTTGCCGACGCGCTCGGGAAACCGGGCCGCCATTTTCAATGCTACCAGTCCGCCGTAACTGTAACCCGCCAGATGCGCCTTTTCAATGCCCAGCGCGTCCATCCGGTCGCGGAGGTCGTCGGTCATTGAAGTGAGGTCGTAGCCGGTTCGCACTTTTTCACTCATGCCATGCCCCTTCATATCGAACAGCACCACGCGGTAATGCTTCGCAAGCATGGGCGCGATGTTGAAATAATATACAGCCAAGTTACTGAACATCCCGTGCACCATGATGATCGTTTCCGGGCCATCGGGGTTCAGTTCCTGCACGTGCAGGCGCACTTTCGGGAGATCGATTATTGGCATTCCTGAATGTAGTTAATGATATTTTCGAGTTTCAGCTGGATGATCTCGTCGAGGTCCATGTTCGACAGCCAGCCGGTGAAATCGATGTTGGATCCGAAATGGTTTTTGACCTTTTCCGAGAATGCGACGATCTCGATACTGTCCATTTCAAGGTCTTTTGTGAATGAGCTGGCAGGCGTAATATCCATTTCCTCCACAAATTCTTCGCCGATCACCTCGGTAATGAACTGGTTGAGGGTTTCAAAAATCTCCTCTTTGCTCAGCTTGTTTTCCTGTATCAGTTGGTCCATCCGATGATGTAATTAAAATGTTTGATAGTATTGATCCATGTATCCTGAATGCGCAGTGCATCGTCTTTAATCTCCTCAATCTGGTAGGCCTTCGGGTTTCCCATCAGCCCTTTTCCGAGCATTTTGCCGAATGCTTCCTTCGCCACCCAGCAGCGCGTCATCCATTCGTCCTGGTCGCGGCCTTCGAGCAGCTTCATTTCGGAAGGGGCAAAAACGATTTCCGTAAAGCCCGCGCTCCGGGGCTGGATTTCTTCGATATCGATGCCTACCGGGCCTGCGTCACTCGCTATGGCAACGGCTTCGAGGTTCTTATGCGCCAGCGAAATGTGGATGCCGTCCGTCATCGGACCGTCGAGGAAGGGCTTACCGACCTCGTCCGATCGTATTTCGAACTCGATCGGGAAGTATGCCTCATTGCGGGAGCGGAGCATGAGCATTCGGGCGGCATCTTTCGCAGCTACCCGGCTGATCATCCATTCCTTCTTTTTATTAGGCATTAATCCCCGCTGGTGTCGTTTTTCGGGTTGGTTGAAATATCTTTTTAATATAAAGTCCCATGAAACAACGCGCTGGTAGGCATTGCGGAAGAGGAACACCCCGGGCGCCACTTCTTCCGACAGCACATTCTGCAACGGTGCCATCGATACATTCCAGAGCTTGTCGTCGATTTCCAGGCGGCGGTTCTGCCAGCCACGGATGATCGACCAAACTTTTCCGTCGCGTTTGAGGATAAAATCGGCGGTAGCGAACTCGTCGGTGAGCTCGGTAAGGCGGCAGGTGCATTCGAAAATACCTGCCTGGTCTTCCATTTCGCTGTAAAACTCGACTTCGTTGATCTTCACGGGGAATGCAATGCGGTCTTTGGTCAATGTCAATTGCAGCCATAATCCGAAAAGCTGGCCTGCATTGTCGAGCAGCGAGCCCTTGCCTGCGTCGCCGGAAATAAGGCCGGTAATGCCGTTTTTAGCAACACTTTTAACTTCCCTGATCCCCTGGTAAGCCGGGCCATGGAACATATTTTCGCGGTAGATCTGCTCCGGCGTGATGGCGATGCCGAGCGACTCGCCGATATCGTAGCCATTCACTTCGGGTATACCCATCGTTTCCGAAAGCTGCACTTCCGCATTGGCGTATTTATCCAGGTCGAGGTACACGCGCGAGGGGCTTTTCCACTCACCGGCGACGGTCTCCCGGAACGGCTCCACGACATTCATCCATTGGAACACCTTGATGGCCATGATCTTCTGCACACGCAGCCCGGGCGCCTGCTCTCGTGCGATGTCGCCGAAAAGCTCGAAGATCATCGTCATCGGGATCACCGGGTCCATATCCTCCACACAGTGCCAGCCGGGCTTTTGTTTGAGGAGTGAATGGTCGATCAGCCACGGGCTGTTTTGCAGGGAAATGTCGAGCTGTTTTTTAAACGGCAGGCGTTGCGCGGGCGGATGGGCCGCCGCAGGCCGTGCAATGGGTATGGTGGCCGGCCTGTTGCGGATCAGCCCTGCAATTTCCGATTGCACGTGCGCGATCTCGTCGAGATTGGCCGTTAATGCCCTCATCACAGGATGTGCCACATCATCCAGCGCGAGTTCCTTTTTCGGGCGGTGCAACACGATTTTTTTCAACGAATCCAGCTCCGTCACGAATGGCGAGCCGAGTTGAAGTTTCATCGGCTTCGGCCGGGCTGGCTGCTCCGCTTCGATGCCCATGAATGCGAGGTCGATATGCCCGCCTTCCGCGAACAATGCGGCCATCACGCGCTGCAATTGCTGTAAACCACCGCGGATCGGTACATTCGAGGCGATGGCGCTGTATGGTTTGCCCTTTAATGTATCGTCCACAAACCCCACCAGCCCACCGGAGCCGACCTGGATGAACATCCGCACATTATCGGCATAGAGTTTGTCGATCAGCTCGCGGAAGCGCACCGGCTTCACGAGATGTTCGACGCTCAGCGCGCGGATTTCATCGAATGCTTCCGGATAGGTATCCAGCGTGGTTGCCGACCAGAGCGGAATGGCGGTTTTTTGAAATTCCATCGTGTCGAGCCCGTCCAGGATCCGGTCCAGCTTATCCTTCACAAAAGGAGAGTGGAAGCCGGACTGGAACGGTAGCTGCTGATGGAAAATCTGGTGTGTGCGTAGTATGCCCGAAAAATCCTCGACCGCTTCGATCGTCCCGCAAAGGATCACCTGCTGCGGACAGTTGTCGATGGACAGGTAAATGTCTTTCCGGCCTTCCAGCCACGGTTTCAACTGATCATAACCGCAGCCTACCGCCAGGAATTTCGTGTTTTTGACTTCAAAAAGCTCCGGGTTGAGGCGGGTAAGGAGCTGCAAAACAGACGCTTCGGAAGCCAGGCCCGAGGAACGGCCCGCCAGCCATTCGCCGAGGCTGTGGCCGGCATTCATATCGGGTTTTATCCCTAATTTTTTAATGGCCGAGTCCAGTATCCTGCTCTTTTCCAGTAGTTTAATGGCCGTATTGAAGACGGTTTGCTCGTCGCTGGTTTCGGTGGTTTCGAAGCGGGGAAGCTGGAAAAAATCTGCCACGCTGTCGATTTCCCCGCCCGCGAGGCCGTCGAGGCCGGGAAAGAGGAATGCGGTTTTGCCGCCGTTTGCCAGCAGCGGGTCATTGGTATACCAAATATCCTGCTTGTTCCGCCAGACATTGTTTTTAGTAACTATTTTAATGGCCTTTGCAATGCGCTCCGATGTCGGGTCGAAGATCGCTACCCGAAAGTTGCCTGCTCCGGTTTGCTTTTCGCCTGCTTCCAATGCATTGAGCAAAGCCTCGTGCGTGGGACGCGCAAGCAGCAATACTTCGTCTTGTATCGCGACATTTGTGGTATCAGCTAATGCATTCGTTGATTGTTTTCGCAGACTTTTGTCCCAACCTTGCAGGACAACATGCGCGTTGATCCCGCCAAAACCGAATGCATTCACACCCGCATAGCGCGGAAGTCCCGATGCTTGCCAGTCGGTCAGTTGTCTTACAGGTTCAAAACGCGTGTCTGCCAATGCTTCCACCGGTTCTTCGCAATGCAGGGTAGGAGGCAGCTGGCCGTGGTAAAGCGCCAGGACGGTTTTGATCACCCCGGCTATACCCGCAGCAGGCATTGCATGGCCGATCATGGATTTCACCGAACCGATCCCGGCCTTGGTACCGGCTTGCCCGAATACCGTTGCGAGTGTTTCCAGTTCTGTTTTATCTCCGAGCGGTGTGCCGGTGCCATGCGCTTCCAGGTAGCCGATCTGGTCGGTGCTGATGCCTGCCGTTTCCCACGCCTGGCGAATGGCCTTCACCTGCCCGTGCACGGTAGGGCTCATGACGCTAGCGCCCGCACCGTCGCTCGATACGCCCACGCCCTGGACCACAGCGTAAATGCGGTCGCCGCTGGCCAGCGCGTCGGAAAGTCTTTTTAATACAATAAATCCACACCCTTCGCCGATGAGCAGACCGTCGGCGCGCTGATCGAACGGCCGGATCTGCTGGTTTTTCGACAATGCCCCCAGTTGATGGAAAATACTCCAGAACGGTGCATTCTGGCAGGCATGCACGCCACCCGCGATCATCATGTCGGCCCGTCCGGAGTTCAGTTCCTGCACGGCGTGGTCGATCGCCAGCAGCGAACTTGCACAGGCGGCGTCGAGCGTGTAGGCGGTGCCGCCCAGGTCGAGACGGTTGGCTACCAGCGAAGCCGTGAGGTTTGGAATGAGGCCCATGGCCGTATCCGCCGAAAAACGGCCTTTTTTCTGCTGGAATTCACTTTTTACCTTTTCAAGATCCTCGCTGCTAAGGTCGGGGAGAATGCTTTTCAGCACTTCCACGATCTGCTGCCCCGTGCGCACGATCTCGATTGCGCGGGTTGCGCCCGGACCAGTATAATTTCCTTTGCCTATAATAATGCCTGTTTTGTATTGAGGATCGAAATGAAAGATCAAAGAGATACCAACGATCACCAGTAGGCCCAGCAACAGTTCTGTAATATTAAATCGCTTACGTGTTATAAGCGGATCAAGAAT
>CBIHPQ010000302.1:0-8549 GCA_966211825.1 uncultured Dyadobacter sp.
ACAATCTGGCAGCAACCGCGGCGATCACGTACAGGCAGTATGCCCACCAGGTTTTCCAAAGCGGCGGTAATACATGGATCGTGAGCTTGCCGGGCATTTTGCTCCAAATTCCGTCATTGTTAGCCCCTTTCACGACAAATGTGTAAGTCCCTGGCGGCAGGTTCGTGTAAGTGGCCGACGATGTTTTCACATAGTTCCAATCCTTTTCAAAACCTTCCAGCCGGTAAGCATAAGTATTCTTTTCGGGCTTGATATAATTCAGCAGGGCAAAATCGATGGCGAAAATGTTCTGATCGTGGCTAAATGTCACTTCCCGGGTGAGGCCAATGTCCTCTTTCAGCAACTCGTCAGGCCCGCCGATGCGCACGGGGTTATTGAATAATTTCAAACCAGTGAACACTACCGGAGCAGCGAAGTCATTGGTTTCAATGGTATTAGGCAAAAAACTGACCAACCCGTTCACCCCGCCGAAAAACATTTCTCCCGACGCGTCTTTATAATGGGTATTGGGAATGAATTCATTGCCGGGAAGCCCGTCGGCGACCGTGTAGTTCTTGAAACTGCGCTTGCGGATATCGAACCGCGATAAACCATTGGAAGTACTGATCCAGAGGTTACCGCGCTCGTCTTCGAGGATACCCAGCACATTATCGTTCGGCAGGCCATCCTTTTTGCTAAAATTGATAAATGTATTGCCGGCCCTGTCATAGCGGGTAAGTCCGCCGTAGTAGGAGCCGATCCAGATTGTCCCGCTACGGTCTTCCAGCACGCAGTTGATGATCCGCGGGAACCGTTTGGCCGGCGATTCGTCCTTCGGCTTGATCCAGTCGATGGCGGCGGAATCGCTTCTCAGGACATTCAGGCCTTCAGTAGTACCGATCCAGAGGTTATGCTTCGAATCCTCGTAGAAATTCCGGGTAAAATTGCCGCTCAGCCTCAACGGCCGGGTACCGACGTTGAAATGCCGGAAAGTGCCGGTCCGCTTGTCGAGCAGGTCCACCCCCTTCTGATCGGTGCCTACCCAGAGCCTCCCGCGGCTGTCCTCGAAAACCGCGCTTACATTATCGGAACCGAGCGACTGGGGGTTATCAGGATCGTTCCGGAATGCGCTGAACACCTGCCGCTGCGGATCATAGGAATTCAAGCCGCCCAAATGCGTACCGATCCACAAATGCCCGCCTTTGTCCTGCACAATGGCTTTGATAAGGTTGGACGTCATCGCGGACACTACACCTGCCCCGCTTCTGAAATTCCGGACGTTGCCATTGCGCACATCCAGATGGTTGACGCCACCCCCTTCCGTCCCGATCCACAGGTTGCCAGCCTTGTCCTTCACCACCGCGCTCACCACATTATGGTTAATGCTAAACCTCGATTTCCCCGCCTGATAAATCCTGAACGGCGTTTCGTGCGAATACACGATGTTCACGCCGTTATAATAGGTCCCAAGCCAGACGGACCCGTTCGCATCCTGAAAAATGTCGTACAATGAATTCTGGCTCAGGCCTGTGGGATTTTCCGGCTCGTGCTGGTAAGTGGTAAAGTTGCGCGTCGCCGGGTCGAGAATGCTGAGCCCTTCGAGCGTCGCGATCCAGAGCTTGCCGGCCTTGTCCGAAAATATTTTACGGATATTATTGTGAATCAGACTGTTTCCACCCTCCCCTTTTTTGAAATGTATAAATTTACCCGTGGTACCGTCGAGTAAATTCAGGCCGCCGTGTTTCGTACCGATCCATATGTTCTTCTGCTTATCCTCCGCAATGGCTGTTACAAAGTCGTCGCTCAATCCATCCTGCACTGCTGTAAAAACCTGGTAGCTGATGCCATTCCGCCCGAATTCCATTCGCGCAACACCTGCCGTCGTACCGATCCATAGACGGCGCTGCGAATCTTCGAAAATGCAACGTATATCGTCGCCCGGCAATGCGGGTTTTCCTTTGCCGGAAGTATAATGCCTGAACCGCAAATGCTGCCGGTCGGTGAGCTGGTCCAGGCCGCGGCCCGTCCCTATCCACACCATCCCGCGACTGTCCTCGAAAAGGCAGTTGACGGTATTGCTGCTGAGCGAGTCGCTCCCCTTCCCCGCCAGCACGCGCGTAAAAGAATCGGTCTCGGGAATGTACCGGTTCAGCCCGTGACTGGTTCCGAACCATAATGTACGTTTTGAATCGCTCAGGGAAGAGAGGATGTAATTGCCGCTCAATGTCCCCGGCACCGAGGGATCGTTTTGGTAAATCTTGAAATTGCGCCCGTCGAACCGGTTGAGTCCATAGCTCGTACCGAGCCACATGTAGCCGGTAGCGTCCTGCACAATGGTCAGCACGGAGTTCTGCGACAGCCCGTTCTCCGCATTCAGCTTGTTAAAGACCAGCCGCTGCCCCGATGCCCCTGCCCGGAAACACAAAGCAATCATCACCAGGAACAACGCCCTTAACCCCATCATCTGTCGCCTGCCAGGCACATTTCTGCCCACTGTTTTTTTAGTACTAAAATACGATAAAATTATCCCTCCGCTGAAAAACACCCCTATTCCAAATGGATTTTCACCCTGCCGGACCGCCCGGTTAACGGAATTTTGTTTGAGCATTTTTCTGCAAAACAAAATAATCCACCTTCAAATCCCGGGAAATACGATGAAGTATTCTACCAAAACAAAAAACTACCCTCCTGCCCCACTCCCACCCGCGATGTGCGCACGGCCCCGTCCCGGTGTCATGCGTCTCGGCGGTCGTGCGGGCGCTGCATTTGTTGCGCTTTCGCTACTGTCGGCCCCCTGCATTTTTCCCGTTAGCGCTTCGGCCGTCGCCGCGCCCGCATTTGCGCAAAGAACGGCAGCCGACCTCACCGGTAAAGTAACAGACGAAAAAGGTGAGGGACTTCCCGGAGTGAGTGTCATTTTAAAAGGGTCGCAACAGGGGACCGTCACCGACGCCGAAGGCCGGTTCAAACTGGCCATCGCCGACGCGGCTGGCAAATCGCTTGTGTTCAGCTTTGTAGGTTATGAATCCCGCGAACAGGAGATTGGCGCCCAAACGGAGTTCAGCATCAGCCTCGCACCACTGGCCAGCAACCTCAACGAGCTCGTGGTAGTAGGTTACGGTGAGCAGAAAAAAGTAAACCTGACCGGCTCCGTGGCCACAATCGATTCCAAGAGCATCGAGAGCCGCCCCGTCACCAACCTTTCTTCCTCGCTCGCGGGCCTCGGGCAGGGCGTCTACGTGCGCCAGGGGTCGGGCAAGCCCGGGGACGACGGTGCCACCATCCGTATCCGTGGCACGGGTACGCTCAACGACAACAGCCCGTTGGTACTCATCGACGGTATTATCGGCGTGATGGACGCCGTAAACCCCAACGACGTCGAAAGCATTTCGATCCTGAAAGATGCGGCCTCTTCGGCGATCTACGGTTCGCAGGCTGCCAACGGGGTTATTTTGATTACCACTAAAAAAGGCTCCAAAAACAAGACGACTGTTTCTTACAGCGGGTTGTTTTCCACGGCAAGCCCCAGCAACCTGCCGCAGTTTGTCTCGGATTACCCGCGCCACATGCGCCTTTTCAATGAGGGTGCCGCCAATATCGGCCGCGCCGTGCCCATTTACTCCGACCAGACGATCCAGACCTGGGAATATGCCAAAACGCATCCCGACGAGCTCAACCCGAACGGCGTCCCCAACTGGCTCGCCTACCCCAATACCGACTGGGGCAAGGTAATTTTTGAAAACAATGTAGTCCAGAACCACAATGTTTCGGTCAATGGCGGAAGCGAAAAATCGCTGTTTAATATCTCGCTGGGGTATCTCAATAACCCGGGCGTTATGCAGAATACGGGCCTGAAACGCTATCAGCTGCGCGCCAACGTGCAGACCAAAATCGGCAATGCGGTGACCGTCGGTACTCAGACATTCGCCCAGACCCAATCCAAGGACATGGGCAACACGGCCAATGCATTCAACTTCCTCCGCCAGACCGTCCCGGGCATTGTACCCTACTACGACGGTCGCTACGGATTACCCGCGGCTGCCGACGAAATCCAGACCGCCAACGGTATCCTGGCCTACCTGAATACCACGGGCGGAAAAGATTCGGAATCGCGGTTCAATACGACGCTTTTTGCAAATGTCGACATTCTCAAAGGTTTGAAATTTGAAACCAAAATGAACTACCAGATCCGGTTTGCGGAATACAACTCGCACGCCATTCCGGTAGTCCGCTGGAATTTCGCCAACAATGTGGCCGACGACGTGAACCAGGCCAACGACCCGACCACGATGAGTACGCGTTATACCTACAATAAAAACTACCAGATTACCTTCGATAATGTGCTCCGGTACAACACCACGATCGGTAAGGATCACGAAATCGGTGCGCTGGCGGGTTATAACCAGTATTATTACAACTACTACGATATCGACGCCTCGAAAACAGGCCTCATCGACTGGACCATTACCACCCTCGGCTCGGCAACCGACATGACCAACACCACCGGCACCGAGTATGACCGCGCGATGCGCTCATGGTTCGGTCGCCTCAACTACTCGTTCCGCTCGAAGTACCTTTTCGAAGCCAACGTCCGGTATGACGGCTCATCAAGATTTTCGCCCGACACGCGCTGGGGAACATTCCCGTCGTTCTCGGCCGGCTGGCGGATTTCGGAGGAAAACTTCTTCGGCGACCTCAGAAGCCACCTTTCGAACCTGAAACTGCGCGCTTCGTGGGGTAAGCTGGGGAACAACGCCTCGGGCGATTACGACTACCAGGCCAATTACGGAAAGGTCAACTACTCGTTCAACGGTACCATCGCTTCGGGCCTAGCCCAGGGCAAAATCGCGAACCCGTTCCTGCGCTGGGAGTCGACCACGGTGACCAACATCGGCCTCGACGGAAATGCCTGGAACAACCGCGCGAGCTTTGAACTGGAATGGTATGACAAATACACCGACGGCATCCTCACCACCCCGCCGATCCCGCTCACCGCCGGTACCGTCTCCGCACCTACGCAAAACACCGCGGCCGTGCGCAACCGCGGGCTCGAGTTCTCGCTCGGCTGGCGTGACAAGGCTGGGGCTGTAAATTATTCTATCAGTGGAAACTTTGCGTACAACATCAACCGCGTAACGACCTATAAGGGCAAGTTGAGCGAACAATGGGTGAGCAATGCGGACGGAACGCGGACCTACACGAGCAATCTGGGCGACGTGTCGACCGGTACCGACAACCGGATCGTCGAAGACCGGGCGATCAACGAATACTATCTCCGCGAGCGCTACACAGGCACAGGCACCTACAAATCCGGCGGAGAGCTGGACATCAACGCCGGGCCGAAAGACGGCATGATCCGCACACCCGACGACCTCGCCTGGGTGAATGCGATGATCGCCGCAGGGTATGCATTCTCGCCTGTGAACAGTGTGGGAAAGGCGCAGCTTTATTATGGCGACTTCATCTTCGCCGATCTGAACGGCGATAAAAACTACGGCAACAGCTACGACCGGAAGTTTACCGGCACCACTTCGAACCCGAAATATGTTTTCGGCCTCAATATGGACGCCAGTTGGAAAGGTTTCGACTTGTCGATGATCTGGGCCGGATCGGCGGGAATGCAGTACTACTACAATGCCGAAGGCTATAACAATTCCATCGTGCGCGACGGAAACGGCATTGCATTGCGCGTGGCCGACGACCATTACTATTACAACGACGCCAATGCGAACGACCCGAACAACAACATTACCGGCTCGTTCCCCAGGCTGAAATACAACGGCGACGCCATTAATACCACTTCCAGCACCACCTGGCTGTACGATGCTTCCTATATCAAATTGAAAAACCTGCAACTGGGCTACTCCATTCCCGATACTTGGAGCAAGAAGCTGAAATTGAGCCGTGCGAGGCTGTTTCTTTCAGGGGAAAACCTGCTGATTATCACCAAATACCCGGGCCTCGATCCGGAGATCGGTGCCGGCGTGGGCTATCCGACCATGAAGCAGTATTCGTTGGGAGTACATGTAACCCTTTAATTTTCAAGCAGTAATCATGAAATTAGCTATCAATATATTTAAAATAAAAACACGCATCCGTCAGATCGGCATTCCCGCACTTTCGCTGCTGGCGCTGAGCGGATGCGAGCCCGACCTGCTCGATACCAGCCCGTACGGCTCCATTTCATCCAACACCATGTGGACCACGGACAACCTCACCGACCTCGGCATGACGGGCGTTTACAATGGTCTTCGGCTAGGTATCAACACCAGCGCGGCATCCGGCCGGGAGCTCTACCATTTCGACCGCCTCGGCCTGAGCGGCCAGCAACGCGATGGCGACGCATTCATGAACGGCACCGCTACCGTGGGCAACAGCAATGTGAGCGGCGTATGGTCGGAGCTATACGAAGGTGTGCACCGCGCGAACGATGCGATCAAGAACATCACCGAAAAGTCACCGTCGCCGGCAGAAAAGAAGGCCAGGTATATTGCCGAAAGCAAGTTCCTCCGTGCCTACTACTATTTCAGGCTGAACCAGCTTTTCAAAGGCGTGCCGATTTACCTCGAACCGGTTCAATTGGAGGAAATTACCAAAGGACGTGAAACCGAAGCGAAGGTTTGGGAACAAATCGTAAAAGACCTGACCGAAGCGATCAACGAGCCTGCATTACCGGAAAAGTATGCCAAGGGTAATGCGGGATTCGGCCATGCGACGAAGGGTGCGGCCTATGCATTGCGAGGCAAGGCTTATATGTATACCAAACAATGGGACCTGGCCATCGCCGATTTCGAAAAGGTGAAGGCGGCAGGCTATGCGCTCTTTGCAGGCTCCGGCGCCGACAGCTACCGGCTGCTCTTCAAGCAAGCCAACGAGCAGAGCGACGAGATGATTTTCTCCATCCAGCACATGGGCGTCAGCGGTTACGGCTCCACGACGCAGTTTTTCTGCGGTACCCGCTCTTCGACCGGCTCTTGCTGGAACACCTACCTGATATCACCCAATGTGGTGGATCTGTATGAAAACAAAGATGGCAGCAAATTCAACTGGGACGCGATTATCCCCGGCTACAATGCCATGACCATCGCTAAAAGGGAGGTCTTCTTCCTGAGAAACAACCTTACCGCGACAGAAATCGCTGCTATGACCGCCAAAGGCCTCGATATGAGCCTGTACTTGCCTACCGGAAACGAGGAAAGGATTTTGAAGGCCTACGAAAACCGCGACCCGCGTTTGCAGGCGAACGTGATTACCCCTTATGCTTCCTACAACGGCACTACACCCGTGATTTCGCGCTGGCCATACCGTGTTGCAAACGGGCTGCCCATTGCCGACCTGCGCACGGATACGGGTAACCTGTTCTATTACCTCCACCGGAAATTTGTGTACGAAGGCGCGCCGGCCGTGGAGATCGAGAACCGTACCTACGGCCCTACCGATTTCCCGCTGATCCGCTATGCAGATGTGCTGCTGATGTGGGCCGAAGCATTGAACGAAAAAGGCAACACTGCGGGCGCCATTACGCTCGTGAACGAGGTGCGCGCACGGGCGGGAGTGGCGCTGCTCAACTCCAATGCCGCTACGACCGTCGCAGGCCAGGCCGATCTCCGCGAGCGCATCCGCAACGAGCGCCGCGCCGAGTTCGTCAACGAAGGCATCGATTACTTCGACGAGCTCCGCTGGGGTACCCTGAAAGAATCGGTGTTTTATACCGGAAACGGCGTGAAACAGGTTTGGGGAACCGTGGTGGTGCCCTACATATGGTCGGGCGACTTTTTGAACACCTGGCCCATCCCGCAGTCGGAAATTGAGCGAAATGCCAATTTGCAGCAAAACCCGGGCTGGATGAATTAAGCATATTTCAAAAGCGGGGTATGGCTTTGCCTGCTCCGCTTTTTTATATTTTGTCAAAAACAGGATTATCCATTTTATTTCAACCGATCATGAAACAAAATAAGTCCTTTTCCGGAATCCTTTTCCTCGCAGGGATCATCGCTTTCCTGCTGGGATCCAAAGCGCACGGCCAGACTGATTTCACCACCATTTCTGACCGCATTTTTGACAATTTCCAGGCCGCCGGCGCCTCCACCGTCGATACCCAAACGGCCTCCCTGCTCAGTACTTTACAATCCGACTATTCCTGGCCCGACATCAATTACGCCTCCACCGCCCAAACCGACTGGGCGCCTGGCAACCATTTGGCCAGATTAGGGACCCTGGCCAAAGCCTATTCCAAACCCACCAGCGTTTACTACGGCGACGCCGACCTGAAAACCAAGATCGAGGGGGTAATGAACTATTGGCTCGCATTGAGCCCCGCGCCGACGAGCACCAACTGGTTCTACCTGTCCATCAGCGTGCCGAAGGACATTGGCAACACGCTCATTTGCCTCCGTAAATCGCCCCAGGGCATTTCCACGACCCTCGAAAACCAGATGCTCGCCTGGATGACCAAAGGCATTGCCATCACGGTTTCCCCTGCCAAAGACGGCTCCAACCTGACCGACGTCGCCCAGCATTACCTGATGCGCGCCTGCCTGACGGCAAATCAGGGCCTGCTTACACAGACC
>CBIHPQ010000303.1:0-8544 GCA_966211825.1 uncultured Dyadobacter sp.
ACGTTTGCCGGTAGGTCGCGGAAAGCATGATCAGCTTATGCAGCCTTTTTATATTCCAACCGGATTCCATGAAATCGACAGCCAGCCAATCGAGCAGGGCGGGATGCGACGGCAGGTTGCCCTGGTTACCAAAGTCGGCCGAAGAGCGTACGATGCCATTTCCGAAATGCATTTGCCAGATACGGTTGACGAACACCCGTGCGGTAAGCGGATTGTTCCTGTCGAAAAGCCAGCGGGCAAGGCCCAGCCTGTTTTGGGGGAATTTCCCTTCAAAAGGCATTACCGCTTCCAATGCGCCCGGCGTAACCTTTTTGCCCGGAGCATTATAGACGCCGCGCGTCAGGAGGTAAGTCGGGCGGGGCTTGGGAAGATCGCCCATGACCATCACTTCGGGAATGCTGTTGATGAGCTTGTTCTGTTCGTCCATCCGGGTTTTCAGGCTATCGCGCAGCGACTGTGCATTTGCATTGAAATGCGCATTGTAAAACTCTTTCACCATCGTCGGCTGGTCGCCCGAAACCTGTGTTTTCAGCATTCCGGCAGCTTTTTCAGGATTATGGTTATACAAAACTTCCAGGGCGGTAAGCGCTTTATCGTAGATTTTCAGCTCATCGATCCCGCCGTCTTTAAACGGGATCAGCAGGTTGCGCTGGCCGACCATAAATCCCTGAAAACCATAGGTATGAATATCTTTTTCATACAAAATACCTTTATAAAGATTGTCGTAATCGACGCTAACCCTGGCCGGCTCGCCATCGACATAAATTTTCGCCCCGGAGGCCTTGCTGGACCCGTCGTAAGTGACGGTAACCTTCGTCCATTTCTTCACGGGCACCTGCGCGAGGGTGCTCACCTGGATCGCGTTCTGCGGATATGAATGCGCGATGATAAACTGTAACTTGTTGTCGGCCAAGCGCAACGAATAGCCTTTGTAGCCCAGCCGCAGGTCTTCGCAATGGTAAAACACGCCGGCATCCAGGTAAACGGTGTTCGGGTTGATCCACAGTTCAACGGAAAACGGCTCCGTTCTTTCGTGCCAGCCGATGTTGTTGCCGAGCTTGATCGAATTGTAATCCGAAACAAAGTAGGCATTGCCTTTTACGCCGGGTTTTAAAATGACTTCATTGCATTGCGCCAGTTGCTTCGGATTGAGCGCATTGGGCATAACCGTCTTTCCATCAGCCGTTTTGACCGCTTTTTCGAAGGGATAATAGGCAACCAGGCCTTCGCGGCTCTTTTGAGCGAGCAGCTTTTCGGACAATGCTCCGGCATTCAGCCATTTTCTCAGATCTGCCTCCGAATGTTCCTTGCTATGGGAGAGCTCGTTGGTCAATCCGGCGATTTTCCGGTCGAAAAAACGGAGCATTTCTTCATTTTGCCGGTTCGTCAGCAGCAATGCGGGGCCGGGCGTCTGATCCGGGCCGTAAACGGGGCTTCCCGTTTCGTTCGTGCTGTTGAATAGCCCGAACATTTTGTAGTAGGCTTCCTGACTGATCGGATCGTATTTGTGGTCGTGGCAACGGGCGCATTGTACCGAAAGGCCCATGATCCCCTGCCCCAGCGTCTGCACACGGTCGGCATTGTATTCCACGCGGTATTCTTCAAAAACGATCCCCGCCTCGGAGCTCTTTTTGTGCAGCCGGTTGAATGCCGTGGCCAGGATGGTTTCTTTGGTTTTACCGGGTAAAAGGTCGCCCGCGAGCTGCATGGTCACGAACCGGTTGTAGGGTATGTTTCGGTTGAATGCGCTGATCACCCAGTCGCGCCAGGGCGAAAAATCACGGTGCTTGTCGTCGAGGTAACCGTCGCTATCGGCGTAGCGCGAAACGTCCATCCATTCGCTGGCCATCCGTTCGCCATAAGCGGGAGATTGCAAGAGTCGGTCGATCAGCTTCGCATAAGCATCGGGCGATCGATCGGCCACGAATGCATCGATTTCAGCAAGTGTGGGCGGGAGGCCGGTAAGATCGAAGCTCGCGCGACGGATCAGGTCCTCGCGGCTTGCCTCGGTGGAAGGCGACAGATTCTCTTTTTCCAGCCTTTCCAGGATGAAGTTATCGATGGGTATTCTCGCCCAACCTGCCAGTTTTGATTTAGGTATTTCCGGTTTTTCGGGTTTGATAAACGACCAATGCGGCTTGTATTTCGCTCCCTGCTCGATCCAGCGGGTGAGTACGGCAATTTCTTTGACCGACAAGGTGAGATTGGAGGCCGGCGGCGGCATTTTCAATTCCGGGTCCTGCGAAATGAGCCGGGTGTAAACTTCACTGGCAGCGAGGTCGCCCGGAACGATTGCGTGGCGGGTATCCCCGCGCCACAGCGACGCCTGCTGTCCTTTTGTATTTTTCAGTGCCTTGTAAGCGCCTTCCTCAATATCCAGCCGCAGGCCGCCCTTTTGCTTTTTGGCATCCGGGCCGTGGCATGCAAAGCATTTATCCGAAAGAATGGGCTTGACATCGTAGTTAAAATCCAGTTCTGCCGGCAGCTCCTGCATTGCCAGCGCTACCTCTTCAGGCTTTTCGACGCCGCAACCCGCCAGCAGCAACAGGCATGCTAATGCCGCCACTGCCATTTTTCCACCATTCCAAAAAGCGAGCTTCTTCATTAGCGACCTCGTGGATTTCCCCGGGAATATGCCCCTCGGAAACTAAAAGACAGACATCGCTAATTCTTAGCCATTTATTGTGATTAAAGTTTTTAATTTAATTTTTCCCATATCACCCTGCGTAGACAATCGTTCGGGTACGGAATTCGATCGCTAGTGTTTTCCGGCTTTTTGCAGCGCCCATACATCGCCCTTCCAAACCGGATCGGCGCCGGTGTGCTTGCCGCTGTAAATCCAGAGCTGATTCTGAAATACCACGCTGTTGCTTCCGCTGCGGACACTCCACGGCGCATGTTCGGCATAGCGGCTCCAATCGGCCCCGTTTGACGAGAACCATACGTCGTTCAAGGCGCCCTTATGGTGGTCAGAGTTCATATCCCGGCCCCCGAATAGCCACAGCATGCCGTCGTACGCCTGTACGCCCATGTCGAAACGCTTCTTCCAGCCGGCTTCGGGCGTGATTTCCGTCCAGTTTTTCCCGTCCGTCGAACGCCAAACATCGGCCATTCCCTGCCCGCCTATCAGGTAAAGCGCATCGCGCAATACCACCACCTGCGGCAAATCCCGGGCAGCCCAGGGCGCTTGCTGCACCTCCCGCGTCCACGTCAGGCCATCAGGCGACGACCACACGTCGTTTTTCATTTCCAGCGATTCGAAATCCCGCGATATTTTAGAAGTACCGCCGAAAAGCCACAGTTTGTTTTTGAAAACCACCAGCGAATGGCCCTTTCGCGCCCCCCAGGCAGCATTGCCCGCCTGCTGCCAGTCGGAGCCGTCTTTGGAATACCATATTTCATTGATCAACTCCCGCTCCTGGTAGCGCATGCCGCCGTACATCCAGAGCTTGCCGGCGAAGTAAACGCCCGACAAATAAATGCGTTCTCCCCAGTCCTTTTTATCGTGGCGCGTCCAGGTAATGCCGTCCGGCGAAGACCAGGATGCTTTCTGGCCCGTCATCCAGAGCTTCCCTCCAAATGCGACGTGCGGGATGACGCCCATCGGGAATGTGCCGGGCTTCCATTCATACGCATGCGATCCGTTTCCCGGCGGCAGTATTTGTTTCCATGCATATATGTTTTTGAGAGGCGCTATTCCGCGGGTGAAGCATGCCAATGCCGACACTAAAACAATGGTAATGAGTAGGTTCCTGTAAGTTTTCATAGCACAATATTTAATCCTGAACAGATGTGTAAAGGAAGACAAATACCCTGTTTATGAAAAATAATGTAGACCAACCGCCGATAAAGTAGACCTTCTCCTATTTCACACCAAATTCTTGCCACGTGCCGTCGTTGTCGGAGCTGTTTTGCAGGTGCGGTACCAAACGACCCATAGACCGGGCAAATTGGGCCTCGCTGGTTTCCCCGGCTCGATTGGCACACTCGCTTTTGAGAGATTGGACGCCGGCACCTCTCGTGAAATCCGTTAGTTTTGCCTTAAACAAACAAAAAACAATGAAAGGGGAACATTCATACAAGCTGACCGTACGCTGGACGGGCAACACGGGAACCGGAACGGATTCTTACAGGTCGTACGAGCGAAGCCACACGATATCCATCGACGGCAAACCCGATATCAGCGGCTCGTCGGACCCGGCTTTCAGGGGTGACAAAACGAAACACAATCCGGAAGAAATGCTACTTTCAGCGCTTTCTACCTGCCATATGCTGTCGTACCTGCACGTATGCGTGGTCGCGGGCGTGGTGGTGACCGCGTACGAGGACGAGGCCACAGGCGTGATGCGCGAGACGCCCGACGGCGGCGGACATTTTACGGAGGTAACCCTGCACCCGGTCGTTACCATTGCCGACGCGTCGATGGCGGACCTTGCCAACGAATTGCATGAAAAAGCCAGCAAGCTGTGTTTCATAGCCAATTCCGTCAATTTTCCGGTGCATCATCAGGCGAGTGTACGGGGGGAGAACGACCAGTAAAGGACCGCGAAAGGCAAAGTGATAAGTGCGGGATAATTGCAAAAACTATGCTATTTTGCCTGATATGAGCGAGAAAACGTCAATTCCTACACTATTCGAATGGGCGGGCGGAATGCCTGTTTTCGAAAAGCTAACCGGTTTGTTCTATCAAAAAGTGTTGCAGGACCCGCTTTTGGAGCCGGTATTCAAGCATATGTCGCCGGAACACCAGCTGCACGTCGCGCATTTCATCGCTGAGGTCCTGGGCGGTCCGGAATTTTACAGCACAGCCGAAGGCAGTCATTTCAAGATGGTCCGCAAACACCTGGGCAAGCACCTTACCGAGCAACACCGCCAACGCTGGGTGTCGCTGCTGCTGGAAACTGCCGATGAGATCAGCCTGCCCGACGACCCGGAATTTCGTTCCGCTTTCGTCGCGTACATCGAATGGGGCACCCGCATCGCAATCATCAATTCCAACACCGACGAGCTGCAAATGAACCCCGACGAGCCTATGCCCAAGTGGGGCTGGGGCGTTCCGGGAGGGCCTTACCTGGGGTAAAACCGGCTTAAAAGCTCAACCGGTGAATGGGCGCATTTACTTTTTCAGCACCATCCGCATGGTATTCAGCAGTAATTGATCGGTATATTTTTGCTCTTCTGAGTCGGCTGGCAGGCCCAGTAAGCAGTGGATCTGTCCGGGAAAACAGTGGTCCCATACCTGAATCCCGGCCGCTCGCAATCTTTGTGCATAAAACTGGCCTTCATCGCGGAGTGGATCGAACTCGGCCGTAAGCACGAGCGCCGGCGGCAAACCGTGCAGATCCTGCCGGTTGATGGGGCCGACATCCGGGTTATCGAGAGGTTCTTCGGGTGCGTAGGCCCGGATGGAATATTCACTGAATGCTTTTGTCTGAAAATAACCTGACGCATACCGCTGGAAGGATTGATAGCGGGAATTGTTTTTGGCGTTATCGGTGGAAGGGCAATTCAATATCTGCAATCTGATCCTTCCTTCGACACCATCGAGCCTGGCCTTTTGGCATACAACCGCAGCCAGGTTACCGCCCGCACTTAACCCTTCGACCACCAACTGCGAGGTGTCCCCGCCAAAAGTTTGCCCGTGGACGCTTATCCATCGGAAAGCATTATAGGAGTCGTTTACGGCAGCAGGAAAGGGATGCTCCGGGGCAATCCGGTAATCAACAGCGACCACGATTGCCTTAAAGACTTTTGCCTGTCGCCAGCATTCATACTGCATAAACGGCAGCAATGGGGTGACAAAGCCACCCGGATGGTAGTAAATGATTATGGGAAGGCCGGTGGCGTGCAGTGGATTGAAAACCTGGATCGGAATGCTGTCCGACGTTACCCGCAGCATCAGGCAATCCGCTTTCGGAAATGGCAGGACGGGGACCTTCACATTCCGTATTTGTTCTACCGAAATTTCAGGCGAACCCGGCAAATCGTTCAGCACTGTTCTCAACGCCTGGGCGACGCGGGGATCGAGTTTTCCGGTGTTGCAAGGTTGCGCCCGGACATTAAGCAGGGCCGTAAAAATCGTTATTACCGACAGCAGTAGCGTTTTCATTTTTCCAGTTTTTATGCAAATGTGAATTATTCACATGCATCGCTGGTGGTAAAAACGCGACAAGTTTGTCCGTCAGGGACGAATCCCTCAAACCGAAGCGACGTTCAGGGGCGTCGTCTTCTTCTGTAACATAGGCCGTCGGGGTAACGCCCGCCAGATCTTTGAAATCCCTGGCCAGATGCTGGTAATCGTGGTAATTGCAATAAAGCGCGATGCTCAGCCAGTCGAGGCCCGGATGGTTGTATTTTAGACTCAATGCCTTTGTCATCCGGGCAATCCGGAGGAAAAGCTTGGGGCTGATACCCATTCTTTCCTTGAAGATGCGCTCGAAGTGGCGCGGGCTAAAACAACTGGATTCGGCAAGAGCAAGCACGGACGAGTCTTCGGGACAGCGGATCAAATGATCGGTGACGGTATCCACCGGATGAGCGTCCTTCCTGATGCCTGCGATCAGGTCCAACAGCAGCCGATCCACGATACCAATCATTTCCTGAGGCGATCCGGCACTGCTCAGTCTTTCGTTGGCCCGCCTTACTTCCTTTTGCAGAAGGTCTTCCGCATCGGTAAACGTGTTCGTCAATTCCGTGAAAGGCAGGCCCGTCAGTCGATGTAGCACCCCCGGCCTGAAATTAACCAGCACCACACAGAACTCCGGACCGGTGAGATGGCGGTTGGTGCGTTCTGAATATTGCCCGATAATTGCAGATCGGGGGCGTTTTGTCATCGTGCCATGCACCAGGTTCTCGACGTACTCGCTGCCGCGGGGAAAAAACGCGAGGGTCTGTTCCGGGCGGGGCGCGTAAGGTTTGAAAGGAATTGGGCTGTTGTCAGAGAAAATGAAATGCCGTAGCTGATAGCTCTCGACGAAGGGCTTCAAAAGCGGGTGCGGCATAAATTCCTGACAGATCATCTGTATACCGATTTGATATTTCAGCTTGGCAACTATTTCTTAATAAGCCATTTGCATACTTTTTCTAATGTGCGGTGCTGTGTGGGAGCCCGGTCGGGCTGAGCGGTTGCCTTAGCGCAACACTGAGTTCGGCCGGCTTGGGTGGTTCGACACCGTCCCTTGTGAACTGGCGGCTGACGCCTTCCTGTACAAAATAATAGGTATCCCAATAGGTCCGGCTGCACGTCCATACGCGGACATCGAAAAAGATCGCATTTTCGGTCAGCTTCGTCACCAAAATATCATGCGCCATTTCTTTTTCGGCAGTTGGGCATATGGCTACCACTTTGCGCAATGCTTCCCTTATTTTTTCCACACCATTCTGACTTCCCGCAGCGAAGACCATGTCGACGCGGATACTGCCTTTACCCGAAATGTTGGTAATGGGTGATGTTGACAGCGAGCCGTTGGGGATAATGATCGTTTTGTTGTCGGGCGTTACCAGTACGGTGTTAAATATTTGCACGCCTTCCACAGTTCCGGTGAATCCCTGGGCGCTGATCAGGTCGCCTACCCGGTAGGGTTTGAATATCAAAATCAGTATCCCGCCCGCGAAGTTGGCCAGGCTACCCTGAAGGGCCAGCCCGACCGCCAGGCCGGCGGCGCCGAGTACGGCTACGAAAGATGATGTTTCTATCCCGATGATTCCCGCAATGGACAGCAGCAGCATTACATTAAGTAAAACCACTATCAGCGAGCTCAAAAAAGGCTGAACTTCCTTGTCCACCTTTCTTTTTTCCATAAAACTGCTCAGCAGCGCACCGACACGGCCGATAACCAGCCGGCCGACGATGAATGCCACGATCGCCAGTACGACTTTGCCACCATATAGTGTCACCAAAGACCAAATCTGCGCCTTGAAAACTTCGTAATCCATGTTTGTGGGAGTTTAAGTATAATCCTTCCGCCTTCTACAATGCCGGAATCCGCAACACCTGGCCTGGGTATATTTTATCAGGATCTGAGAGCATAGGGCGGTTCGCTTCAAATATGAGCGGGTACTTATGCATGTCGCCGTACACTTTCAGGGCAATTTTGGAGAGCGTATCCCCTGCTTCAACGGTATGGTAAGTCGCAGCGGGAGCGGGTGTAGCTACTTTCAGGCGGCTATCCACCAGTTCTACCCCTTCTACATTGCCTACCGCCAGGGCTATTTTTTCAGCATCCGCCTGCTGAGCCACCTCACCCTCCAATATCACGGTGTCCGCCGATACTTTTACCGACAGATTGTTATAGGGCAGGCCCAGCAATTTCACGTGTGCGAGCAGTGCGCTTGCGCGAAGGGGTTCGGCCTCGTGAACCGGGGCCGGCACTTCGTCTTTTTTAAATACTTTCTGCCCTACTCCTTTGATAAATGACAATAGACCCATGTTTGATAGTTGTTTAAGTTAAAAATGTGATTTTGGCTTTTTGTCTTTTGCAAACAGACCACTCACCCGGCGATCTGTTTGCGAAGACATTATGTATGTTATCGTGAAACCATCAC
>CBIHPQ010000304.1:0-8543 GCA_966211825.1 uncultured Dyadobacter sp.
TTTCAGTGTTAAGTTAAATTTTTTCAAAAAAACTTTCATTTCCCGGGGTAATGCGGGCAAGTTTTCTCCATTTTGTTTTTGGAGGATGAAAACCAGACTTTTCCATGAATTATTTGTCATTTGAGCCGGAGGATTTTGCGACCGATGCATTTTTTTGCAGCTGGGTGCTTCATCCCACGCCCGAAACAGAGCTTTTCTGGCTCGACTGGCTCCGTAACAATCCCTCCAAAGCCCGCGATATTGAAATGGCGCGCCAAATGGTGCTGCTGGCCTCGTCCGACGAGGGTATTGCTCCCGGTTCCGAAACGGTCGACCGGATCTGGCAGGGAATTGAAGATGGTAAAAACAGGAAGGTTATCGTTTTCAGGAACCGGCTGGTGTGGTTGAAAGTGGCGGCAGCATTAACGCTGTTGCTCGTTGCATTCGCGGTTTATCTGAACAGGCAAACGCACAACCACACCTACCGTACGGCATTCGGCGAGTCGCGGCGGGTGTTGTTGCCCGACGGATCGCTGGTGACGCTCAATGCGAATTCAAGCCTGCGTGTGGCCGATCGCTGGGGCAGGCGCACCGAGCGGGAAGTATGGCTGGAAGGAGAGGCATTTTTTAGTGTAAGTAAATTGAAAAAAGCCGGCTCCGCGGTCAAATTCACCGTTCATACGCATGACTTGAACGTGGAAGTACGGGGAACGGAGTTTAATGTCAACACGCGCCAGGATCAGACACAGGTCGTGCTGAGCGAAGGATTGGTGCATTTGCAGTTAAACGACCGGTCGGAAAAGGAGATTCAAATGAAGCCCGGCGACCTGGTTGATTTTTCAAGGAAAAAACAGCAGCTGCGCATCCGCCACCTGCCCGACGCCAGCCCGGTGTATTCCTGGAAAAACAACCGCTGGACTTTGAACGACGCCTCGCTGGACGAAATCGCGGTGCTGATCCATGAAACGTATGGTGTGACCGTTACCATTGAAAACGATTCTTTGAAGAGACAAACTGTAAATGGCGTCGTCCCGACAGATAATATGGGCGACCTGCTCAACGCGCTTGAAAGTATTCTTCCCATAACCATTACACACCAGGAGCACCGGGTGACGATCCGGGGCCGCCCTAACTAGCAGCTAAAATTTTTATCGAAACCTTCAATCAATGCTCATGAAAAAGATCGACTTACTCATGATGGGATTGCTATGCGTCGGCGGTTCTGTGGCCAATGCCCAGACGTTCGCCCGCGGGCAGGTACCACAAACCCAACGCAGCGATCAGCCATCCTACCGGAGCCTGGACCAGGTCCTGCGCGACCTTGAAAAGCGGCATTCCGTCTATTTTATGTATCACAACGATAAAATCAAGTCGTTGCAGGTGCAGTACCAGGGCCGCAATGGCGAGGGGATAGAGGAAACGCTCGACCGTCTTTTGAAAACCAATGGTTTGGAATACAAAAAACACGGCAAGATCTACGCCATTTTCCCGAAAGACGCCGACGCCGGCTCAATTCGTGAATTGAAACAAAGCCTGAAACAAACCCAGTTGCCGCCTGCCAATACGGTGCCGGCGGGTGCGGAGTCCTCCCTGGAAACGCAGCCGGGAGCAAGTAGTATCAGTCCCGACAATGCCCCGAAGGTGATCAATGTCCGGGGTAAGGTTACCGACGAAAAAAATGGTGCATTACCAGGCGTGAGCATTGTTCTCAAAGGCACGCAGCGTGGCACGACCACCAATGCGGAGGGGCAGTATGAGCTGGAAATACCCGACGAATCGGCTTCCGGCGCCGTGCTGGTGTTTAGTTTTGTCGGCTACGAAAGCCAGGAAGTAGTGGTAGGCGGGCGCACGGGCATCGACGTGGGCATGCGCGTGAGTGAGCGGGGATTGAACGAGATCGTGGTGGTAGGGTACGGCGAACAGCGTAAAAGCGATGTTACCGGTGCGTCCAGCAGCGTTTCGGCCCGCGAAATAGCCAAGCGGCCGCTCGTGCGCGTGGAGCAGGCGTTGCAGGGAACCACTTCCGGTGTGACCGTTTCCAGTTCGAGCGGGCAACCGGGCAGGGGATTGAACGTGCGCATCCGCGGAGCGAATTCCATTACGGGTTCCAACGAGCCTTTGTATGTGATCGATGGGTTTGTGGGTGGTAATATCGAATCCATTAACCCGAATGACATCGAGTCGCTGGAAATCCTGAAAGATGCTTCCTCGGCGGCTATTTATGGTTCGAGGGGGTCGAACGGGGTGGTTTTGATCACTACCAAAACGGGTAAGGAAGGCAAGGCGCGGGTTAATTTCAGCACTTGGTTCAGTAAGGCGAGCATTCCGAGAAAGCTCGATCTGATGAATGCTTATGATTTTGCCAGGACCGTGAATGCGCAGTTTGCTTCTACGGGCAATGCGCCAGCGTTTTCTGATCAGCGGTTATCGGAACTGCGGGCTAATGGTGGTACCGACTGGCAGGATGAGCTGCATCAGGAGCCGTGGATCCAGAATTACCAGCTCGATGTGTCGGGCGGTTCTCCCAATGTACGCTACCTGTTTTCGGCCAATTATCTCGATCAGCCGGGTTTGATTTTAAACCAATATTACAAAAGGACTACGCTGCGTGCGAACATCGACGCGAAGCTGAACGACAAGATAGACCTGAAATTCAATGTCGCCGCGATGTTGCCGAACAGTCGGAACAATGGTTATTCCGGCGATTTGGTCGACCCGTTCACGCAGGCTACCGAATGGGACCCGACGTCGCCCGTACGTGACCCGGCTACCGGCCAGTTCATCTACACGGCGCCTTATGGTTCGATCCAGTACAATCCGATTTCACGGGCCACCAACCAGCAGTTCGACAACCGCCAGGCGAATGTGACCGGAACCGCGGTTTTGACCTATCGTATTTTGAAAGGGCTTTCGTTTACGACCATCAATACCTACGAAATCCGTTCGGGCTTCACGCAGAACCTGTTTGGCCCGGGTACCAGCAATGGTGTTTTGTATGCAGAAGGCAATGCGTCGCGGGGCGGGTTTTTCCAGAACAGCAATTTTTTGACCTACAAAAACGACTTTGGCGATCACTCGATTACCGTTACGGCTTTGTATGAGCAACAGAATGGCAACAATAACTCCATTAATGCACGGGCAAACAACCTGTCGTCCTACTCCCTGGGCTATTATAACCTGAGCCTCGGTGCTACCCAGCTCACCAGCTCGGGGTATTCGCAGGATGCATTGCAGTCGTACATGGGGCGGGTCAACTATTCTTTTAAAGACAAATACCTGCTTACTGCCGCGGTTCGTACGGACGGATCGTCGCACTTGACCCAGAAATACAGCACTTTCCCCTCGCTGGCATTGGGCTGGAATGTGGCTAATGAGGATTTCATGAAGGGTTCCAAAGTATTCTCCGACCTGAAACTCCGTGCGAGCTACGGACAAACGGGTAACCAGGCCGTGGGCGCCTACGCGACGATTGCGCAGATCACCACCGGCGGCCCGCAACCGGCCTACTACTTCGACGGCTCTACACCCAGCGTTGCCACACCACTCGGTGCGCCCGTGTCCAAAAATCTTAAATGGGAGCGTACCGAGCAGTTTGACGTCGGTTTGGACGCATCTTTCCTCCGCGGCCGGTTAACATTTACGGCGGATGCTTACAAGAAGAACATTTCGGACCTGCTCTATAACTACCAGGCGCCATTCTACATGGGCGGCGGCGATTATCTGCGGAATATAGGAAGTGTCGAAAACAGGGGGATCGAGTTTTCAGTGGGCGGTACGCCGGTAAGCTCCGGAAAACTGCGCTGGACGACCAATTTCAACATTTCATTTAACCGGAATAAGGTGACAGACCTTGGCGGCCTCGACAATGTGATCGTGAACGGGATCGGCTCGGCGGGGAACAGCGCTTCCATCCTGCGGGTAGGACGGCCACTGGGCGAGTTTTACGGCTACCAGTTCCTTGGAACGTGGAAAACCAACGAAGCCGAAGAAGCAACTAAATACGGTATGAAACCGGGTGACGCGAAATACACGGATATCGACGGCGACCATGCGTACACGGCAAATGACCGCATGCCGATCGGGAACGGTACGCCCAAGTATTCGTTCGGGTTCATCAACGACGTGAGCTATGGGGATTTTACATTGAGTTTCATGTTCCAGGGCACGCACGGCAACCAGATCTATTCGCAGACATTGGCTTACCTCTGGGGCGGGCTCGGTGACCAGCGCAATGCGACCACGCAGGACGCGCTCAACATCTGGACGCCGCAGAACGAAACCGATAACCCGGCATTCAGCAATACCAGCAAGAATTTTAACAACAGCAGCCGGTATGTCTACAACGCGAGCTATGTCAAGCTGAAAAACGTGTCGCTGACCTACAAACTGCCTGCCGTGGTGCTTAACAAGATCAGGATCCGCAACCTGGAAGTGTACGTGAGCAGCCAGAACCTGTTCATGATCACGAAATACCCGGGCTACGATCCGGAGGTTTCGAATGGTTTCAACGCCATTACGCAGGGTTTGGAAATGGGGGTGATCCCGAATGCCAAGACCTACACGGCGGGTTTGCGGCTGGGATTGTAACGGGGCCGTTTTCATGACATTTTAAAAAGCGCATTATGAAAATCAAATATTCAATATTATCGATTCTGATGGCTGCGGCTGCATTCTCGGGCTGTCAGAACCTGACCGAGGATCCCAAGGCAAGCCTCACGCCCGGTACCTATTTCAAAACACAGTCGGACCTTGACGGTGCGGTGTCGGCGATTTACATCCAGTTCGCGCGAGACGGCGCCTGGGGCTTCACCAACCGGAGCACGTCCTATTTCGGCTCCGACGATTTCACGACCGATCCGGGCCTGAACAAAGAGGATTTTCGCCTTTTCGACCGGCTAAGCGGCGGCAGCGGTAACCTGAGCATGGTAGCGCAATGGCAGGGGCCGTGGCAGGGCATTTACCAGGCCAATAATGTGATCGCGAATTATGCCAAAGTCAATTCGACGGAGGAGCTGAAAAACCAGTCGGCCGGACAGGCCTATTTCCTGCGTGCGTTGGGGTACTACTACCTCGTGCGCACATTCGGCCCGGTGCCGGTGATCCTGACGCCGATCGACGTCGACGACCGTCCGGACCGCGACCCGATCGAGAAAGTGTATGAAGCGATCGTCGCCGATTTGCAGAAAGCCAAAGAACTGTTGCCCGTGAAATTCGACAATGCACCCGGGAAAGCCGATCAAATGGCAGCCCGTTCGCTGTTGGCCGATGTGTACCTCACCATGACGGGCTGGCCTTTAAACCAGGCAACCAACTATGCTCAGGCGGCCGCGGAGGCGGATGCGGTGATCAAATCGGGGCAGTTTAATCTGAGCACACCTTATGCGCAGGTTTTTACAACCAATAATGGGCCGGAATCGATTTTTGGTTTGCAGTATAATGTCAATGGCGGCCTGCCATTGCGCAGCGCGGGGTCGTCGTGTGTGCCTTTGGATGAAGTGGCTACGAACGGTTCGAGCGGTTGGGACGATTATTATCCTGAAATCAATTTTTACAAAAAAGCACCCAAATGCAAGCGTACGGACGATACTTTCTATACTACGCTCAAATTGCGGCAGCCGGACGGGAAGACGTTCAAGCTCGTGTCCTGGGATTCGCCTGAAACCCACGCGCGGCATCCTTACTACAAGAAATTCCGCGCAGGTTTGAATGGCGATGGCGTTTCCGAGACCGAAACCGCCATTAATTCGATCAACCCGAGTACCAACAAGGTGTACGACATTATCCGGTATCCGCTTGTATTGCTGGCCTATGCCGAAGCGTCGGCCATGTCGGGTGGTGGCCCTACGGCGGCCAGCTATGCGGCGGTCAACGAGGTGCGGAAGCGTGCCGGATTGCCCAACCTCACGCCCGGACTGTCCGCCAATGCATTCCGCGACTCAGTTGTGCATGAGCGTGCGTATGAGTTTGCCGGGGAATTCGGTGTGCGCTGGTTCGATATCGTCCGTTTGCAGCTTCTGCCGAAGATCGTAGCCGAGCGCAGTGCCGAAGAAAACCCGATTCCGGCCAATACCAATTTCGCCCAGAAATACCTCGCGCCGATTCCCGTCAACGAAATGGCGCGGAATCCGAAGTGGAACCAGAATGAAGGTTACTAAGCCCGACAATATAAAGAGGAATCGCACGCTGGTGTTCAAGCTCATCAGCGTCGCGGTTCCTTTTTGCCTTTTAGTATTGCTGGAATGCGGCCTGCGGTTGTTCCATTACGGGTACGACCTCAGCCTTTTTATTGAATATCCGCAAGACAAAAATTACCTGTTCCTAAACCCTGACGCTTCCAAACGCTACTTCATCAACCAGAAGAATGCGACGACCGGTAACGTGGAGCCTTTTCGTAAAGTGAAGGCCCCTGGCACCCGTCGCATTTTCGTTTTGGGCGAATCGACTACCATTGGCTATCCTTATTTTCACAATGGCTCCTTCCATCGCTGGCTGCAATACCGGCTCGCACACACATTCCCTGATCAGGATTTCGAGATCGTCAACATCGCCCTCACAGCCGTGAACTCCTACACCGTGCTCGGTTTCGCGCGGGAAGTGGTCGATTACCAGCCCGATGCGGTTTTGATTTACACCGGGCACAATGAATACTATGGTGCGATGGGGGTGGGCTCCACCGAAAAGTTGGGCGGTAATCCCGGCCTGGTGAACGCATTGCTCCGTTTGCGGTCATTGAAAACCATGCAGCTGGCCGCAGATCTGTACCGGAAAGTACTGGCAATAGGTGCGGCCGGTAAGTCCGAAAACGACGGCACGCGCATGCAAAGGATGGTGGCCGAGCAGCAGATTCCCTACGGATCGGAATTGTATGAGAGAGGAGTGGAGCAGTTCAGGGCGAATGTTGGGGCGGTATTGGATGTTTTCGAACAGCATGGCATCCCGGTTTTCATCAGCAACCTGGTAAGTAACGAGGCGGATTTGAAACCGTTTTTTAGTTTTCCCACTGGAACTTCCCAATTTCCCGGGGATTTCAAAGCCAATGCGATCGCCACCTACAATTTCGGGAAACAGGAATTTGCGCGGGGCAACATGCGTGCTGCGCGGGCGTATTTTTCCCGCGCCCGTGATCTGGACGGCCTGCGGTTCCGGGCGCCCGGAGAATTTGACAAGATCATCAATCAACTGATTGCAAGTCATTCCAATGCACACCTGGTGGATACACGTGGCGCATTCGAAGTCGCTTCTCCCGGCGGTATCGTCGGTAAGGATTTGATCCTGGAACACGTCCATCCCGATTTGAAAGGCTATGCATGGATGTCGGATGCATTTTATGAGGCTTTGAAAACAGCGAAATTCATCAGCCCGGCGGCAGGGACGGAAATGTCTTTTGCGCAACTGAGAACGGAGATGCCCATACCGGCCGTCGATTCGCTGGCAGGGGCCTACAAAGTTGCGAATCTGAAAAGCAGCTGGCCTTTTAATACTGCTTTGGACCGCGACTCGGTTCAAACCGGGACCTTCGAGGAGCGCGTCGCATTTGACCTGGCTTACCGCCGTATTTCATGGGAGAATGCCATGGACCAGGCTTATAACCATTACATCGAAAGCAAAAATTACCGCGAAGCCAGGGAGATCGTGGAGTCGCTGATTTTGGAAAAGCCGCTGGATGCCTCCATGTATTACAAATCAGCCATGCTCAGCGGCCAGCTAGGCGATGAGCGAAACGCAATATTCAGCTTTCAAAACGCATTCAAACATGCACCGTCCTTCGAAAGTGCCCGTTATCTTTTCGTATTATTCCTGAAAATGGATGAGCCGGAAAAAGCCCTTCCTTACCTTGATTACGCAATTGCCAACAACACCTCTGGCTTCAATCTCACCCCCGTGCGGGCGCTCGCGCAGGAAGTGGTCGCGCTGCGGGCCCGCCTGCCCATCGATTCGTCGAATGTTTCGGTGCTGAGCCGCATTGCATCGGCCTACTACAAAATGGATAACCGCGACGGGGCGTTATTGTATGCGCGGAAAGTGCTGCGGCTGGATACGAGGGATGATACGGCTTTGCAGGTGTTAAGCTCATTCACATTGAAGAAGTGACGTCATGACCATCAATATAATTCAATGCGGCTTATTGGCCAGATAGTTCACATCGTGAAGCTGTCTAAATAAAGTTATGTTCGATTTGATCAAAATAGTGATTGAAGTGAGTATCCCATCTGAATGCAACAATTCCTAAAATCAGCGTATAATCTTCGATCGTTATAATCCGATAATCATGTTGAAAGTCGGTGTTTTGTGATTTTTCAAACCACCGTGAAAATAAACGCTGCCTTTCGGCTTCCCTCCCGTCCAAATTATCACATACATAAAGTATCGGAGCACGCTGCTCTTGATGAATTCTTGGATCAGATGAACAACAGTGTTTTTACGCGGTAATCATGGATCAGAGAACCGGATTCCGGGTTAAATGATACTTCGAAAATACTCTGACAAGGTTTGCAATCTACCTTAAATTGATATTGAGCGGGCCTAAACCGGACGTAATATTGTGCGCCAAATTCAGTTTCGAA
>CBIHPQ010000305.1:0-8470 GCA_966211825.1 uncultured Dyadobacter sp.
TCCGTGATACAAACGATCACGCCGATACCAGCATCAGCAGCTTCCATGATCGCGTCAGCAGCAAAAGCCGGTGGAACAAAAATGATCGAAACGTCTGCACCGGTAGCGCGTACGGCAAGGTCAACTGTGTTAAAAACAGGTCTTTCCAAATGAGAAAGCCCACCTTTGCCAGGCGTAACACCACCTACGACATTCGTACCGTATTCAATCATTTGCTGGGCGTGGAACGAGCCCTCTGAACCGGTAAATCCCTGAACTATAATCTTGGAGTTTTTATTAACTAAAACGCTCATGTTGGTAAATCAGTTTTTTCGGTAAAAGTAGGACGAAAAGCACGAAGTAGCAAAATGTAGGCAGAATTTGTAAATTGCTTTTTTGACTACATGATGGCTGTTTATGAACATATTTCTGAATCCGCATATAATTTCGAACTTCGTTTTAGCGATCACCAGTTTATTTGTCTTCTTCCGCTATTTCAGGGGGCAAGGGGTTTTGATCAGGTGGCTCTGGGGCATTTTCTTTGTGAGCATTTCGCTGGTGGCTTTCGCCGATCTCTTGTTTTATGCCGGTGTCGATGGATTGAAAACCGTGCAGGAGTTGCTGGTGGCAGGTGAAATGACGCTCGGGGCGCTATGCCTCGTTACTGCCTCGTGGTGTCTCATTATGCGTTATGAGAGCGGCAAATACCTGTTCTTTTCGACCGTCGGGCTGGGGGCGTTGCTGTTCTATTGCATTACCTGGTTCCGTGTCGAATATGTGGGGTTGATCATCAAGGCATTTTGTATTCTGGTAACCTTGCTGATCTCCTGTGTAGGCCTCGCCAACCGCCAGAAGAGCGCATTGTGGACGCTGTTTTCCATGATGCTGCTAGCGCTCTCGACCAAGTCGGGGAAGCTGCCGTTGCCGATGGACCCGGTGGATATCAACCACTATATGATGGTGTTATCGGTTATTTGCGTGGGAAGGGCCGTCCGAGACCAGTACAAGATCCTGTTTTAAGTTCAAACAATTGTTAATGGATTGCATTTTTCAAAACCCGTGTCGTAAATTGCACCAGTTAATCTTAACCAAACAAGTTTACTAATACTCAGAATATGAAAAGGACCAAGTATGGCGTAATGCTTCTTGCCTCAGTTTTGGCTTTCGGAGCAGTTACATTGAACCCTGTTTCGGCTAAAACATCTCCTGCAACGGAAGTAGCAAGCGATGTGAAGCAAGCTAAAACGATCGTGATCAAAGGAAGTGATGCAATGCAGTTCGACCTGAAAGAGATCAAAGTGAAAGCCGGACAAAAAGTGAAATTGACGCTGACACACTCAGGTAAACTTGCGAAAGCTGCTATGGGCCACAACTGGGTTCTCCTGAAACCAGGTACCGATGTAGCTGCATTCGGCTCAAAAGCTGCTGCCGCACGCGAAACAGAATATATTCCTGCATCAGAGAAAGCCAGCATCATCGCGCATACCAAGCTGGTAGGCGGTGGCGAAAGCGATACTGTTGAGTTTACAGCTCCTGCAAAAGGAACTTACACATTCATTTGCAGCTTCCCAGGCCACTACGCGCTGATGAAAGGTAGCTTCATCGTTGAATAAGCAGGCTTGAATATCATATAAAAGGCGTCACGGTTCCGTGACGCCTTTTCTGTTTTTAAATCTCGGCCAACTGCTTTTCGATCAGGTCGATGACCTCCGGCCGGTCCCATTGCGAGGCACCTATTTCCTGCGCCAGGATTTTTCCCTTATATATAATGTAGGTCCGCGGTATCGCATTGCCGTCGAGCGCCGAAGGGTATGGTCCCGCATATTGGTAGAATGGCAGATTGTACCCTTTTCGGGCAATGAACGGGTTCACGGTTTCGGCATCTTCGTCGGAGATAATGTAGAACGCGACCTTGCTATGGTCTTTGTATTTGTTATAAAGCGTTTGAATACCTGGCATTTCCATGTTGCATGGCCCGCACCAGGTTGCCCACACATTAATGAACGCAATTTTATTCTCATCCATGGTTACCGCTTTGCCCGTCAGATCGGTAAGCGGCAGGTAAACCGATTCCTGTGCTGCCGGAGCTCCTTCCGCGACCGGGTTATTTTGTGGGGCGGACGATTTGAAAAACGCAAAGTACACAGCCGCGCCAGCTATCAGGAGCAGTAAAACAAGTGATAACTTCTTGGTGGTTGATGACATAACTGGTGTTGTTCTGGTGAATGGATGTGGATACGAGCCATTCCAAAAATAGGGCTTTTCTTTTTTTGATGCTGACTCGGAATTTGAATACTTTTATACACTATTTAAAAAACATTGATTTGAGGAAAAGGTTTACATTCATGAGACTTCAATTTACTGGCATTTCATTTCTCCTTGCGCTTACCTTTTATTGCCCCGCTTTTGCCCAACGTTCAGCAGCAGAGTACTTCGAAGATGGTAATACCAAAGCCGGTACAGGTGATTTCAACGGGGCGATGCAAGCCTATTCTGCGGTGATTTCCATGAGTCCGGACCATGCGCCCAGCTATTTTAACCGCGGACTCGCCAAGGCGAACCTCAAAGACTACCGCGGCGCAATGCAGGATTACGACAAAGCCATCGAGCTCAATCCCAAGGAAGCGCTTTACTACCAGAGCCGTGGCGTGAGCAAAAGCTTGCAGGATGACTTCCGCTCGGCTATCGAGGATTATTCAAAATCCATCGAGCTCAATCCGGAAGAACCCAAGGCTTACTACAACCGTGGTGTGAGTTATGCCAAATTAAAAAACCACCGCAATGCATTGCTCGACCTCGACCATGCATTGGCATTGAATCCCGATGAGCTCGCGGCATTATATGCGAGAGGGAATTGCAAGCAGGATTTGCAGGAATATGCAGGCAGCCTTGCCGACTTCACGCGCGTGATCGAGCTAAGCCCGAAACGCACGGGCGCTTATGCCGGCAGGGGATTGGCCAAACTGGAACTGGGCGATTACCAGGGTGCCGCCGCTGATTTCACAAGGGCCATCGAGCTCAGCCCCAACGACAGCGAATATTACAGCAACCGCGGATTCGCCAAGAATAAAATTGACGATTTTCAGGGCGCCATCATTGATTTTGACAAAACTATTCAGCTTGACCCAGAAAATTACAATGCCTATTACGGCCGCGGATTTGCCAAGGGAAGACTGAACGACCCGCGCGGCGCTATTGCCGATCTCTCCAAGGCCATCGAGGTAAAGAACGCCTACACCGGCGATCCTAAAAAGAATGCATTTACAGGAAAGATCAATAAAGAAAAGCTGGATGAGCTGCGCGACCAGGTGCAGGTTCATAGTAAGATCGAAAACCTCACGAACGAGCGTGCGGAAGCGTATTATGTACGTGCGGTCGCGAAATCGAAAGTTGGTGAATTGAAAGGTGCTGTGCAGGATCTTACAACGGCCGTAGAATTGAACCCGACATATTCCAACGCTTACTTTTCAAGAGCAATGATCCGCTCTTCCATGGGAGACCAGATGGGTGCAGTGCTCGATTTCAGCAGCTCCATCAAACTTCGTTCCGGTTATCCCGAAGCCTACTATCTGAGAGGAATTATTAAAAACAGCCTCGGTGAAGTCAACGACGGCTGCCTGGATCTGAGCAAAGCAGGCGAGCTGGGTTATCAGCAAGCTTATAAGGTTATTGGGGCTTATTGTAATTAGATTTTTGAAAGGGAAGAGGGAGGGAAGAGACTGTCATGCTGAGCGAAGTCGAAGCACTGTGCAATACGGTACATTTTCACCGTAGGGACTGTCTTCGACTGCGCTCAGACTGACATTCGTCATTTTAAGCCTTTTTCAAGTTTTCAGCTACTTTCTCCCAGTTTACCACATCCCAGAATGCTTTGATATAATCCGGGCGTTTGTTTTGGTAATGCAGGTAATAGGCGTGCTCCCAAACGTCGAGGCCGAGGATTGGTGTTCCTTTAAAATCAGATACGTCCATCAACGGATTGTCCTGGTTGGGCGTGGAACCTATGGCCAGTTTGCCGCCTTTGGCAACGAGCCATGCCCAGCCTGAGCCGAAACGGGTTGTTGCAGCCTTGGCAAACTCTTCTTTGAACTTATCCAGTGAACCGAACTGACCGTTGATAGCGTCCGCAACCGCACCGGTTGGCGCTGCGCTTTTTTTAGGGCCCATTACTTCCCAGAAGAAAGTGTGGTTCCAGTGCCCGCCGCCGTTGTTGCGAATGGCAGCAGGTGCTTTGCTGATCGATTTGATAATATCTTCAAGGGATTTTTTCTCCCATTCCGTTCCTTTTACAGCGTCGTTGAGATTCTTGACGTAGGTCGCGTGGTGTTTGCCGTAGTGGATTTCCATCGTCATTTTGTCGATGCTTGGCTCCAATGCGCCGAAGTCGTAAGGAAGCGGCGCTTGCTTGAATGGAGCGGTTTCCGCCAGTATAGTGTTGGATGTTCCTGCGTGCGACGCCCCGGCCAACGACTGCTCAGCCAATGCGCCCACAGTAAGTGCGCTGCCGGCGAGTGTCCGCAAAAAGTCTGTTCTATTCATAATAGTACATTAAGTGTTTAGTGTTAATCGTAAGCCACCCGGCTTACAATGCTGCGGCCAAGTGTGATCTCGTCCGCGTATTCCAGGTCTCCGCCAATGGGGATACCTCTTGCGATAGTGCTTATTTTGACCCCTGTGGCCTTCATCTTTTTTTGCAGGTAAAAAGCAGTAGTATCGCCTTCCATGGTCGGGCTGAGGGCCAATATGACCTCCTGGACCGACTCCTCACCTTCCCGCTCACCTAACCTCGACATTAAAGAATCGATTTCCAGATCCGACGGCCCAATGCCTTCCAGGGGCGAGATAATGCCGCCGAGCACATGGTAAAGGCCCCGGTACTGGTTGGTCGATTCGATAGCCAGTACGTCGCGCGTGTCCACTACGACGCAAATGGTGGTCTGGTCGCGCTTCTTATTGCTGCAAATGTTGCAAAGTACGTCGTCGGCGATGTTGTGGCAGCGGGTACAATAGGTGGTTTTGGTACGCATGTTCAGCAATGCATCGGACAGCGAGCGTGTTTGCTCCTCGTCCCTTTTCAGCAAATGTAGTGCCAGGCGCAATGCTGTTTTCTTGCCTATTCCCGGCAGACGGGAAATTTCGGCGACGGCTTCCTCAATAAGACGTGAGGGATAGTTCATGAGAAGATGCTGAGTGATGGGTTTGAGAGGACATCAAAACCCGTTTGTTGATGCTGGCAGTGCGAGTAGCGGCTCAATGGACCTCCGCTGAAATGCCCCTCCGGCATATTTCGTTGCGCATCCCGGCCAGCTCCTCAAAAGATCCTTCCTTAACGGAGCATTTGCCTTTATAATGAATGATAATCGTGCATTGTTCGGCTTGTTCGCTGGTATGGCCGCAAACTTCGACCAGCGTATCGATCACCCAATCGAAGGTATTCACGTCGTCATTGTAGATTACCAGCTTTTTAATGTCCGTATCTACGGTTTCTTCCAGAATTTCCAGCTCTGTATCTGTGAGCGCTTGCATAACAACCAAATTTCTGTTTGATTAGCAAATCTAATTAAAAACGGAGACTATCCGAAGCTTTTAAGCGCCTTTTAATCCACTCCTGAATCCCCAAATACCCACTTTAATGAACCCTTATATCTCCCTGCTGATACTGGTAGTTTACTTTGGAATGCTTATCACAGTGTCCATTTTTACTTCCAGGGGCGCGGATACCAATACTTTTTTCACCGCTAACCGGCAGTCGCCGTGGTACCTGGTGGCGTTTGGTATGATCGGTACTTCGCTGTCGGGTGTTACGTTCGTGTCTGTCCCGGGGGCAGTGGCGAACATCCAGTTTTCCTATTTCCAGGTCGTGATCGGTTATATTCTGGGTTACCTCGTGATCGGTACGGTGCTAATGCCGCTGTATTACCGGCTGAACCTGATCTCGATCTATTCCTACCTCGAGCAGCGTTTCGGGTTCTGGTCCTACAAAACGGGATCCGGTTTCTTCCTGCTTTCGCGGACCATCGGTTCTGCGGTGCGTTTATACGTAGCTGCCCAGGTGCTGCAACTTGCCTTGTTCAAGCCGCTGGGGATTCCTTTCGAGGTGGCGGTGGCGATCACGATATTCCTGATCTGGATCTATACATTTAAAGGTGGCGTGAAAACGATCATCGTTACGGATACACTGCAAACCTTCTTCCTCATTACCGCGGTCATTCTCACGATCGTACTCGTATCCGGCGAGCTCAACCTGGACGGATTCGGCGGTATCTGGACGGCCGTTCAGAAAAGCGGGTATTCGAAGATTTTTTATTGGGAAACAAACGATCCCAAGAACTTCTTCAAACAGTTTTTCGCCGGCGTTTTCATCGCGATCGTTATGACGGGCCTGGACCAGGACCTAATGCAGAAGAACCTTACCTGCAAAAATATCGGCGAAGCGCAGAAAAATATGTTCTGGTTTGTCGTGGTGCTCGTGATCGTCAACTTCCTGTTTCTCTCGCTGGGTGCACTGCTTTACGTATATGCGGAGGCGCAAGGCATACCTGCGCCTGCCAAGACCGACGATTTCTACCCTATGCTCGCATTGAACCATCTGGGGCTGGTGGTAGGCATTACATTCCTGCTTGGCATTACCGCCGCCACGTACGCCAGCTCCGACTCGGCCCTTACCGCGCTCACTACGGCGTTCTGTATTGATTTTATGAATATTGAAAAGCAGCCGGAAGCAAAGCGGTCGACAATCAAGTTCTGGGTGCACGTGGGCTTCTCGGTAGTTTTCTATCTGGTGATCCTGATATTTAACCGTATGAACAACAAGGAAGTGATTACGGCGGTATTCGATCTGGCCGGTTACACCTACGGGCCGCTGCTCGGATTGTTCTCTTTCGGTGCATTCCTGAAACGCCCTGTCAAAGATCGTTTTGTCCCGATCGTTTGCATCCTTGCACCCATCCTGACATACATCATCAATGACCACTCCGCCGAATGGTTCAATGGCTATAAGTTTGGATTTGAGCGGCTCATTATCAATGGGTTGATTACTTTTGTCGGCCTTTGGTTACTCCACGACCGTGAGGCTAAGCGGTATGTGCCGCAGGCATAAAGTCCTTAGGGCATTCAGTCCAATTTTTTAATATTCAAAAGCCCCGAAAACGGTTACACATTTTCTGGGCTTTTTCTTGCATATATCCAAAAATATATTAACTTTCTGATAAAATCAGGCGTGTAAGTCATGCCACCTGATGGATGTTTTGTTGAAAGATTGAGTTCGGTTATTTACTTAACAAACTAAACTTTTGCGATATGAAAACACTGTCAGTCATTTTATTAGGCATTGTACTATGTGTTTCGTGCAAGGACAATGCCAAAGAGGACGAAGCTGCCCGTCAAGCCAATCTGGAAAAGGAAAAACAAGCCATTAAAGCAGTCATAGAGAATGAAACGAAGTCATTTTTCGCCCGGGATTTCAATGCCTGGAAATCGAATTATGCGCAAACCGAATATGCCTTTCAGGCTTGGAGCAACGATGACGGTACTTTCGATTCCAACGTAGGTTGGGCGGATATCAACAAGCAGGTGGGCAAATACATTGCCTCTAACCCTGAGCCTGTATCCAGTCACCCGATCGTGGAGCGGAAGAATATGATCTTCAAGTTTTACGACGACGACGTGGCTTACCTTACCTGGGATCAGTTCAATAGCGATAAATCCGAAAAGAACTTTCACCACAGCAAAGAGGTGAGGCTACTCGAAAAGATCAATGGCGAATGGAAGATCGTATGTGTTTCGGCATTTTGGGATTATCGCCACCCGATACCCGCCAGCAGGCTGCCGATGATCCAGAAAATTGCGAATGAAAGCAGAGGAAAAATTTGACCCCGTGCAACCTTTAATGCGTTCGGTTTCAAATAGTAATGTTCGGTTCTGAACAGGTTCTAACCGGACACTAAGTTGGAATAAAAATTCTGAAAATAAATGTAAATTTCTCAATATCAGTGTATTATAAGGTGGATGTGCCACGATTTGGTTAGTGAAAACCAGGTTTGGCACATCCTTTTTTTGTATAAGGTCAACTGTGCAATTGTACAGAGCCAAACTTTAAATACATATTAGCCATGAAAATCTCCATTGTTTCCATCCTGACCGGCGCCTTTGCGCTCACTTTGTCTTTCACATCATTCGCGACAGACAAAAAGAAAAACAAAGAAGAAAAAGAAACCGCCGCTGCGGTAACTTTTGACGCTGCATTGTACAAAATCAACGATAGCAACAAGGTTCGCCTGTCGGTTGATAAAAATGCAAACGAACGTCTGCGTGTGGTGTTGAAAGACAAGGCTGGTAAAATTTATTACTCAGAAGTCTTCAACGAACGTGATTCGAAATACCGCCGGATTTTTAACCTCGACGAAATGAGCGATGGAAAGTATTATTTCGAACTGTCGCACAAAAAGGACAAGCTGATCAAGGAAGTGAATATCGAAAGCAGCAGCTCAAA
>CBIHPQ010000306.1:0-8462 GCA_966211825.1 uncultured Dyadobacter sp.
TTCAGAATAGGATTACGCACGGAAACCGTCGCATTCTTGCCCGGGCCGAACACGTCGCCATTGTAGGTTTTACGATCCAGAATGCTCAATGAATAGCCTCCCAGGATTTTATGCGAAATGCCTTTGGTATCAAACTCATAGGACAGTTCCAGCTGGTTCTGCAATGGTTTGGTGAGGTGGTTGAAATAGAAAGGAAATGAGCGGTTCAGCGAATCGAGCGTAGTGTTGAACGACAACTCTTCGGTCGAGAAGTAGTCGATATTGTCGTCATAATACGAAAGCTGGTCGGAAAGCGTCAGGCCGGAATTGAAGCGGTGGACATATTTCAACGGATAATCGTACCGCGTATGTTTCAGGAAATCGGCCGGATCGTTATAGCGCGTGTCGCGGTCCATACCCGGTGCGAGCTTGCTCCCTTCGAGCATCGGCAGGCCGGTATCGGTGTCGTAAAGGTCCTTGTTGGCGCCGATGGTGAGGTAAAACAGGTCCCGTTCGGTAGGCGTGTATTCCAATGCAAGGTAACCGTTGTTGGTATTCGAGCCGGAGTGACGATAACCGTCCGTATCGGACATTCCGAAATCGACGCGGTAGCGCAGCTTTTCATGGATGGAGCCACCAGCCCCGGCGCGGATGCGGCGGGTATTGAATGTGCCGTAAGCAGCCGAAAAATCGGCCTTAAACTCGGCCGTAGGCCTTTTGCGGGCAATATTGATAATACCGCCCAATGCCGAGTGCCCGAAAAGCACCGAGGCCGGCCCTTTGAGTACTTCCACACTTTCGACATTGGCCAGATTGGTGCTCGGCGCGCTGGTAGATATATTATGCCGCTCGTCGCGCACGCCATCCACCATCAATACAAAATTGGAAAAACCGCGGATCGTAAAATGTTGAAAGCCGCCATAGGTGTTATTGGCGCGCACTCCGGTGGTGTTTTTCATGGCTTCCTGCAAATCGTCGATGCCGCGCTGCTCGATCGTGCGCACGGAAACGGCCGAGGTCGTAAGGGGCATGTCACGCAGCGGAACGTCGATCTTGTTCACGGACGAAAACGCGCTGCGGTGCGCGCCTGAAACGGTTACCTCAGACAAATGGTGAATACGGGCAACGCTGTCGGCTGTGGTTTGTGCGAAAGCGCTGCCCAGCGGAGCTGAAACGGCCAGTAAGGCACACAGAGTGATCTCCCCGACACTGCCATACCGCGGGCAGCGGGTCGTAAAAATGAACATACTTTTAACTGGTTAGGTAAATAATGAGTTAAAAGCCCGTCAATCATTTTTTCAAAAAAGGCAGGTCTCCTGACTTGTAACATTTATGCCATCCTTCCCGGGTCAATTTTGAATGACCGAATGACTCAATGACTGAATAGTGTATTTATTCAGTCATTCGGTCATTCAGTCATTCAACATTGAATTCCCAGTGGACATCAACCGGCATAAACTGCATTCGTTACTTACAGTTGCGCGACAGTTCGTGATTTGCACACGATTCCCTATTAATTCACTGAATGTGAAACCTCTTTCTGTTGGAAAAATAAATTAAAGAACTTGTTTGGGGCGCAAAGTTATGATTTAATGATAGTTTGCAGCATTCAAAGCGAAGATTAATCAATACAAAATAACTGCTTCATGGAAAGACACGTCGAGATCAGGCTCAGACATTGGGTGTTTGTGGACGAGGTCAAATTCTTTGGCCCCGGGCGCTATGAACTACTCGAACGCATCGGGGAAACCGGCTCTATTGCCCAGGCTGCCAAGGATATGGGATTGTCGTACAAAAAGGCCTGGGCGATGGTCGACGCCCTGAACACACTGGGCAAAGGCCCGTACGTCATCACACAAAAAGGCGGCACCAAAGGCGGCGGGACGGTGCTTACCGACACGGCCCGGAATGTAATGGACGCTTACAAACGCCTGAACGATAAGCTGCTTGCCGCGCTCGCCGAAGAGCAGGAACTTTTGTCACTTATCTGACGCAGGTCGTCAATTCTTTTTCATGCTCATTAGCGGGCACTCATTATGTTTGCGATATACCTGCTTATACATATTGCCGCACTCGCCGAAATCGACGCCGGGTTTACCGACCAGGTGATATTGCTCGCGACGGAGAAGGACGGCCAGCCGTTGCCTCCCGGTGAGGGGGCCTTTACAATACACTACCTAAGAACACCGATACTTATTTCGCCGGCGTTCTTTCTGTTTTACTGAAATTGAAATAGCGGTATCCGTACAGAACCGACATTTCCGCGGATAATTTATAGGTGCCCCACGGGTATTTTGCCGTTGCGTTAATGGTTTGCTTTTTGAATTTGGGCGTAGGTGTTTGTTTGGCCCTTCTCGGGAATTCCAGAATTTCATTTAATGCCCTGCCATCCATTCCCGCTGGTTTGGGCAAATTGTACATATAGAGGATCGTAGGTACGATATCGACGTTCGAAGTAGGCAGCTCCGTCACCTTTCCATTCTTGAAAAGCGGCCCGGAGGCCATCAATGCGATGTTGATTTCGTAGGGGCTCGAACCGCCATGGCCGGCCACCCCGCCCGAAAAATCGGTACCGGCGTAACCCTTGTCATTCGGAGCGTCGTTCCAGTTGGGGGCAACCAGAATGTCTCCCGAACGCGTTGGATGCGCATAATGAATGGCGTCGAAGGAAAGCGTCCCCTTTACCCACCCCTGCGTATCGTCTTTTTTCTCTGCTTTGGTGAAAACAGCACCTACCCATTCTTCCTTGTGCAATGCGGCCACAATGGCGCTGATCGTTTTCGGGTCATGATTTTTAACATAAATCGCGCCTTCCGCAACCACGACGTCGTCCGACTCCTTATCCTTTTTAAAACCCTGCTTAATCAAAAAATCAGTAAGCCCCTGCTTGCCCACGTGCGTCACGAACCCGTGGTCGGTCGAGATCAGCACATTATACTGCTCATCTGCGCCTTGGGCACGCAATGCCTCCATAATGCGGCCAAATTGCGCGTCCACATACCGGATCGCCTCCACGGCCTGCTGCGAACCGATCCCGTGCTCGTGCGCCGCGCCGTCGGGGTCCGAAAACCAGATGGCGCTTACCAGCGGGCCGTCTTTTGCCAAACCAAATTTGAGCAGTGCATCGGTGATCCATTTGTGCCTTCCCAGGTCTTCGTCGGTTCCCTGCGCAACGAGTCCTATTTCGTCAATCACCCGCTTTTTGAATGATTCAGGCAAAATCAGATCGGGATTGACCACCGCGCCGTTCACGGTATGGTTTTGCAAAAAGGCCTGGCCAGTTGTTCCCGAGCTGAAAACCATCATTTTCTGCCCGGCATCCGCCAGTACTTCCCCGAGCGATTTCGCCGTCAGCAGCGGCCCCGATGTGGCAGCCGGAATCTTGCTGAGATCGCCATACCCGGTTCCGATGGACTTGTTAGGCGCCACTTCGGGAATGTAAATCGCATTGCCGAGCAGGCCATGCGTGCCCGGGTACGAGCCGGTCGCGTACGAGGCAGAGTTGACGCGGGTAACGGTGGGAAAAACGCTGTGATGATGCTTTCCGATCGCCGCCTTTTGTCTGAATGCAAAGAGATTAGGCATTTGCTGCGCGGTTATGTAATCCGGCCGCAGCCCGTCGAAAAAGACGATCAGCGTTTTCGTTTTGGAATGTGGCAAAGGCTTAGCGGCATCCTGCGCTGCCGCAAAATGGATGAATATCAGGAGGATAATGGATAACAGCGGGTAGAAACGCAACTTCATCATGAATTGAATTTATCGGATTTCGGAAATGGTAACGGTATGCTTGCTGCGCTGAATGCCATAGAGGGTCGTCTTCCCCGCCACGGAGCGGTCGATCGCGATGCCCTGCCCTTCGATCGGCGCGGGTAATGTGGTGACGTGTTCGAGCGTGTAGCCGGATTTTGGTATTTTCAAAACATAAATCTCTCCCCGGTCGTGACCGGTGCAGTAGAGCTTCCCGTCGGCTCCCCAGGCACCGCCCGAATTGCTTTTGGGCGTGAACAAATCGACCAGCTTTTTCGGAAAAACCCATGCCTCTACCTGCCGCCATTCCATATCATATTTCACGAGCGACGTCCACCGCACATCACGCCCCTCGCTCGCCTCCTTGCCCGCATAATGCGCAAAGCCGATAAACCAATGCCCGTCCTGCTGATCGAGCCAGGTAAGCGACCCGTGCTGCGCGATGCCGAAGCTGTGGGTATCGACGTGCGTAAGGGTTTTTACATCAAATATTTCCACCGAGCTCGTCATCGGGATTTCGGGATAATTGGAATTGGCGCAATACAAACGCCCTTTAATCACCACTCCGCTGTTCAAATGGACTATCCCCTCCTTCGTCCCGTCCCAGTTCGCGACGAGCTTGCCATCGGCCTTGGTGTGCTTGGTAATGGTGCTGTTGTTGATCACATAAAAATGCTGCGCATCGACGGCTACGGCCTGTTTGGCTTCTTTGACGTCAAACTCTTTCAACGGCGTGAGCGTCTGCGAGAATGCGGGCTGCAATGCCAGTAAAAGCAATGAAAAAGTACAGAATGACAGCGATTTGAGAAGAGTCATAAGGGTTACAAATGTTTTCAAATCTTAAAAGTAGCGAATGCACCTGTTTTCTACTCCAAAATCGTTCGAACGTAAACGTTCGGACGCACTATTCGCAGGCCTCTGGCCGGCATTTTCATGTATGACCGGCCGGAGGCCTGCGAATAGTTTGTTTGAAGGTGGGCCTTCAAACCATCGGTCGGCAGCGCGAATTAGCCTAAAACAACTAAAACCTAGTACTAACCAATACAACAGATCCATTTGAATTTCTTATGCATTCCCAAACCCGCATTAATGCGCCGCTCACCGGCCAACTGCTGTCATTCATTGCAATCCTGCTCTTCTCGGCAACCCATTTCCATTCCATAGCGCAGTCTATCGACCTGAAAGGCGCGAGTGTGGTCGTTTCCCCCAACATCCCTTCGCCTATGAAGGAAACGGCTCCCGCGGTATTGACGGAGGAAATTGCGAAACGGACGGGCATTACACTGAAAAATGCACCGCCGAAAGCGAATGCACCGGTAATTGTGCTGGCGATGGCATCGGATAAATCCGTCGCTTCCCGGGATTTGCCTGCCGGAAATGTGGATAGTGCCGGGGAAAAAGCGGAGGGTTTCCGCATTGTGACGGAAGTGAAGGGTAACACTAAAACCATCTGGATCATCGGCGCCGATGCGCGGGGCGTGCTCTTCGGCACCGGATATTTGCTGAGGCATTTGAAAATGAGCAAGTCCTTCATGGGTAAGCCGCTTTTGGAGCTGGCCGGACCGGTGAATGTCGCCTCCTCGCCCGCCTACCCGATACGCGGACATCAGCTGGGTTACCGCTCCACGGCGAACACTTACGATGCCTGGTCGGTGGCGCAGTTTGACCAATACATCCGCGAGCTGGCCATTTTCGGCAGCAATGCCGTCGAAGGCATTCCGTTCCACGAAGACGATAAGCCAAGCCCGCATTTCAAAATTCCCGCGAGGGAAATGCGGATCAAAATGAGTGAGATCTGCCGGAAATACGACATGGATTACTGGGTATGGACACCCGGCACATTTGAACTGACCGACAAGGCCAAACGCCAGGCGGAACTGGACCTGCACGAGCAATTTTACAAGGAATGCCCCCGCCTCGACCATATCTTTTTCCCCGGTGGCGACCCGGGCGATAACCATCCCGCGGAGGTGCTGCCCTTCCTGAAAGAGCTGCAAGCGAAGCTGGTAAAGTACCACCCGAAAGCCAAAATGTGGATCTCGCTGCAAGGTTTCGACACGGAGCAGATTGATTATTTCTATAAATACCTGGAAACTGAAAAACCGGCCTGGCTGCAAGGCGTTGTATCCGGCCCCGGCAGTCCGCCGATCGCGGAAACGCGCTACCGCCTTCCGAAGCAATACCAGCACCGCCAGTACCCCGACATCACCCATTCGGTGCGCTGCGAATTCCCCGTCGAGAAGTTCGATCAGGCGTATGCGTTGACGCTCGGCAGGGAGTCGGTGAACCCGCGGCCATTTGCATTTGCTAAAATCCAAGCGAAATATGCGCCATTTACCGATGGCTTCGTGTCCTACTCCGACGGCAGCCACGACGATGTGAACAAAGTGCTGTGGAGCATGCGTGCCTGGGACCCGCAGATGGATGTGCATGGTATTATGGAGGAATACGCTGCTTTTTTCTTCAACCATACAGTCGCTTCGGTGGCCGCGAGTGCGATAGAGGGCCTGGAACAGAACTGGAAAGGGCCATTGGCAGAAAATGGGGGCGTGGAAATGACTTATCTCAACTGGCGTGTGCTGCGAAGGATCCAGGAGCAACTGGAGGGAAATTGGCGCTGGCAAATGCTGGTTTTCAGGGCATATTACGATCAGTATACCCGTGCGCGCCTGACCAATGACCAACAGCTGGAAAAGCAAGCCAATGCTGTTCTTGCAACTGTTGATAAAAGCAATCTTTCCGCAACCATGGACGCCGCCCTGGCGATTGTTAACAAAAGCGATACCGAGCCAGTGGAACGCGATCTTCGGAAAGAATTAACCGAATTGAGCGATGCCCTCTATACTTCGATTGGCTACCAGACAAGTACCGAAAAGCATAAACCCCGCAGCCCTGAACGTGGCGTGGTGATGGACTTTGTAAACTACCCCCTTAACAATCGCTGGTGGCTGGCCGATGAATTTGAAAAAATCAAAAAGATGGATGATCCCGAGAAACAGCTCGCGAGGCTGAAAACCATTGCATTCTGGGAAAACCCTGGCCAGGGAAGCTATTATGATGATATTTCGAGCGTCGCCAAAGGGCCGAGGGTTAAGACGATCTCCGATGATGCCACAGACGTGGCCTGGTGGGACAATGGAATGAGCCGAAAACGCCTCTCCACCCAGCTCTTCCAGCGCGAACCTGAACTGGATTACGAGAACCTCGACCCGCACGCACGCTACATCATACGCGTAGCAGGCGAGGGCGACGCGCTCCTGCGCGTGGACGGGCGACGTCTATCACCGCTTGTTTACAACAAAGAATCTGAGACTTTTAAAGAATGGATCGTCCCGCTAAGCCTGACGCAGGACGGCAAGATCTCGGTTACGTTCGACGGCCCGGAAGAATCGCAGCTGAACTGGCGGAAGCAGTCGAAAATTTCGGATATATGGCTTTTAAAACAGCCCTAAGGCATTAATGCCGCTCCTGCTGATTTGGGTTAATCATGTATTCCTAAAAAGCGGTTCCTGACCAGGAGGCAAGCGCCCAAAAGCCCTGCCTCTTCGCCCAATTTGGAATGCACGAGCTTTGTATCGTTGTTGACGAGGCTTAGGGAATATTTATTAATAGCTGTTTTAATGGGCAAACCAATGTAATCGCCCGTCGCGAGCAGGCTTCCGCCGAGGATCACCATTTCGGGATTGAAAACATTGATGAGCGAAGCAATGCCGCGGCCGATATTGTCTCCCAACTGTGCGATCAGCTCGATGGCGAGCACGTCGTCGGCGATAGCGGCTTCGATAATGTCGTCCATGGTAATGTCATCGGGCATGGGGATTTTGGCGGTAATGAGCGATGACGACCCTTCGCGGACTTTGTCGCGGAACATTCTTTCCAGTGCCCAGCCTGCCGCTTCGGTTTCCAGGCAGCCCTTTTTGCCGCAGCGACAAATGTATTCATTATTAAAAACAGGCATATGCCCAAATTCCCCTGCATAACCCGACCGCCCGTAATATAGCTCGCCGCCGATCAGAATACCGACCGCAATGCCGTAGTCGAGATTGAGGAAAAGCACGTCTTTTTCGTTTTCGACGGAACCAAGGCAGAATTCGCCGTAGGCCATCGCCCGCGAATCGTTTTCGAGAAAAACAGGAAAACCTATTTTCTCCTCCACAATCTCGCTAAGCGGACGGTCGTCGAAATGAAAGTAGCTGTAACTGTGCCCCGTGCGGTAGTTGACCCGGCCCGAGAGGTTTATTCCCACGCCTTTGATGCGGTCGGTGGGTATCGATAATCCTTTGATAAATTGGAGGATATGACCACAAAGTTCGTCGCGCGACTGAATGGTATTGGCCAGCTCGTAAGGCAACTTGCCCGAGTTGAGCACGAGCGTTTTATCAAGGTTCAGCAGACCGATGGTAATATGGGTTTGCTTGACATCCACCCCGATAAAATAGGCTGCTTCCGGTGCTACCCCGTACAGATTTGGCTTGCGTCCGCCGGAGGACTCGATTTTGCCATAGTCGCTCACCAGCCCTTCGCTCCGCAACTCATTCACGAGCACCGTCACTTTCGGAACGCTGATATTCAAACGTTTGCCCAATTCAGGCAAAGTCATGCTGCCATGATTGGCCAGATATCCGAGAATGATCCCGGCGGGGTCTTTGGTTTTATAGTTGGCTGCTACGCGAAGGGGTCTGCTCATAGGGTGTCAAATTTACTTCTTTTATATCCATTCAACCCAAAAAACAGAA
>CBIHPQ010000307.1:0-8384 GCA_966211825.1 uncultured Dyadobacter sp.
AACGCCCGTATTTACGGAGATCGACGGCGTAGAAATTGAAACCCTCCTTAATATACCGGTCAGCCATTTCCTCCTGGAAGAAATAGTCGTTGAACCCGTGCACATACAGCACCGCTTTCGCACTTTTCTCCGGTGTCGTCTTCCGGATGATCGTGCAGGTAACGCTGCCCTCGTAGTCGGACGGCTGTACGATGGTTGCCTGTTTGAAGCCTTTGCCCATCAGATCCGCGAAATAGGTAACCTGGGCATTCGCGGTGGAAATCGTAATGAGAAGAGCAAGTAAAAGGCGGTGTTTCATGGAAATAGGGAGTAATAAGGAGCAAATATACAGGGCATAACACCTCGCGGCAACTCCATCGAGGGAATTCCATTGCGGCAATGGAATTGCCGCAATTCAATGGCGATAACTTAGCGCTATTCGATCTTTTTAAGTTCGGCACCGCGGTCGGGTTGCAGGTTCACTCTGCCGAATTCTGCATTGGTATTGTTTTCGATTATAAAACCTTTGGCCATATCGACTTCAACGGTGAGCTCGTCGGCGGTGAATTTGAAAATGTGGCCGCCCGATTTGTGATCATCCGCCAGATAATGCAAATGGAACCCGGGCACATTGGTACGGGCAAGATAGGGCGGTAGCAGGAAGCCGCCGCAAGTGCCAGTGGTGTTTTTTAATTCAAAAACAACCTGATTTTCCTTCAAATGTTCCGATAATGTAGTGTATGGCTTACGGGCAGGTTTTTCGGCCCGGGTCGTCATGGTAGGGAATGTGGCTGATATCCTTAATGCGTAAATGCCGTTGGGGTTCAGCATATGCGTGAGTTGCTCCTGTACTTTTTCATAGGTAAGGCCCGGGCCTTTCAGGTGGATCACGGTGTCGGCCTTGAAGAATTTCACGAATGCAGCAGAAGTGCTGTCGGTATCAGCGACTTCCTTAACCGAACCGTCATAACTGACCCTATAAACACGCCCTTTATCGATTAGCAGCTCACCGTCAACCCTATTGAATGTCCCCACGCCAAAGTCGCCTTTCTTTTTCAGTTGCCCAATGGTGAGGTCGCCGTCGAAAACACCGGCCATGAGCGCGTCGATGATGGAATATTGGTACATAAAATCCTGATCCGGTGCGTTATGACGCCGGTTTTTGGCTGATTGGGCGATGATGCTATTTGCGGAAAACGCGACAAGTAAGGCGGTCAGCAGGTATTTGAATACGCTTTTATAGAATGCGGAGATATGAACCATGTAGGGAAAGGGTTTTAGAATGCTTACAAAAGACGGCATACGTAAGAATCTTTGCAAAGCGTGCGGTGACATTCTATTCAAAGGCCATTAATAGAACCTAGCAAGGGATATTTTGGAGAATAGGAGGGAAAATTATGCGCCGGTTGATATTCCGGGAAAAAAAGGGCAATTTAAAAACAGCTAATATTCCTTCACCAATCACCATTACACTAAAAAATGAAAAGGTTTCTACTCCTGTTACTCGTTCCAGCGCTTACGCATGCGCAACTCGCCCCGCCCGTGATGTCGGACAAAGCCAAGAAGATCCACGCGACCGCATTGACGATCGATACGCATGCCGATGTACCTATTAATATGATGAAAGCCGGCTTCGATGTGGCCGTGGAGCACGATTTTGAGAAGGACCGTTCACAGATTGATTTTCCCCGGATGATCAGGGGCGGAATGGATGGGATGTTTTTTGCCGTCTACCTCGGGCAGGGCAAGCGTTCCGAAGAAGCCACCGCGGAAGCCAAGACAAAGGCACTGGCGATTTTTGACAAAATCCATGAAGCGGTGAAAGCCAACCCGCAAACCGCCGGCCTTGCTACTACTTCCAAAGATGCCTATCGCCTGCAAAAAGAGGGAAAACGCTCCGTTTTTATCGGTATGGAAAACGGGTGGCCTGTGGGCAAGGACCTGGCGAACCTGAAACTGTTCTACGACCTTGGCTTACGTTACATTACCCTGTCGCATTCGCTGAACAACGACATTTGCGATTCGTCGACCGACGGCGACGGCCCGGAGTTCAACGGATTGAGCGCATTCGGGGAGGAAGTCGTGAAAGAAATGAACCGTTTGGGTATTATGGTCGACATTTCGCACGTTTCTGATTCCACTTTTTACGATGTGATCAAGCTCACGAAAGCACCGGTAATCGCATCACATTCGTCCTGCCGCGCATTGTGCGACGTGCCGCGGAATATGACGGACGATATGATCAAAACACTGGCCAAAAACGGCGGGGTGATCCAGATCAATTTTGTGCCTGGTTTTGTGAAAAAGCCTTCAGAACCGCATGAGATGTCGCTGAAAGCTTTGCGCCTCAAAATCCGGCAGACAGACCTTTCCGATGCGGACAAAAAGGCGCTGCGCGATGAAATGAAGGCGATCAACGAGAAATATAAATCGGATATGCCCACGGTGCAGGATGCGGTGAACCATATTGAGCACGTGATCAAGCTGACGGGCGTCGACCACGTCGGCATTGGCATGGATATGGATGGAGGCGGCGAGGTGATCGGCTTGCAGGACGTGAGCCAGATCGGCGCGATTACCGAGGAACTGGTCAAAAGAGGTTATTCCGCAAAGGATATCGAAAAGATATGGGGCGGCAACATCATGCGCGTTCTGGATCAGGTAGAAAAGGCCGCAGGCAACATCTGATTTGCCTTCAAGCATCGCCCCGGGAGGTGCCGCAGACTGTACAGCAGGACTAAAAAATATATACATTTTAATAAATAGTTTAATAAAATTGCAAATCTTACGTCCTCGAACAGATTACACATTAATTGAAGAATTACAAATGGCTAAGTCAACCGGAAAGAAAAATACGAACGCAACTATCGATCCTGCCGAGGATGCTGGCAACCCTGTTGCGGCCCAGTCGGTGAATGCGATGGAAACCATTAGCCGTTTTACAGATTTCGACATACACTTGTTCCGTCAGGGCAAGCATTACAAGCTTTATGAGAAGCTGGGCTCGCATGTGATGGAGGTCAACGGGGTAATAGGTACCTACTTTGCCGTGTGGGCGCCCAATGCGACTTACCTGGCGGTGACCGGGAATTTCAACGGCTGGAACCATAGCAGCCACCCGCTCGCTGCACGCTGGGACAGCTCCGGAATCTGGGAGGGTTGGGTGCCGAATGTGGGGGTAGGAGAAGTTTACAAATACTACATTATTTCCCAGAACGGCCAGCACCTTGAAAAGTCGGACCCGTTTGCGCTCTGGTGCGAGGTCGCGCCACGCACAGCTTCCATTGTGTGGGATACCTGGTACGAGTGGAATGACGCCGAGTGGATGAAGATCCGCAAAGAAAAGAACAAGCTGAATGCGCCGACTTCGGTGTATGAAGTGCATTTGGGCTCCTGGCAACGCGATCCCTCTGATCCCGAACGGCACCTTACCTACAAGGAAATCGCCGAGAGCCTGGTGCCCTATGTGAAGGAAATGGGCTTCACCCACGTGGAACTGATGCCGATTATGGAGCATCCTTACACGCCTTCATGGGGTTACCAGATCACCGGCTACTTCTCGTGCGCGTCGCGCATGGGTACGCCGCAGGAACTGATGTACCTCGTGGATCAGCTGCACCAGGCGGGTATTGGCGTTTATATGGACTGGGTGCCGTCGCACTTTCCCGGCGATGCCCACGGACTTTTCCGTTTCGACGGAACGTCGCTTTACGAGCATGAAGATCCAAGAAAAGGCTACCACCCTGACTGGAAAAGCTATATTTTTAATTATGGCAGAAACGAAGTAAGGTCGTTCCTGATCAGCAATGCCATTTTCTGGCTCGACCGTTACCATTCCGATGGCTTGCGTGTGGATGCGGTGGCTTCCATGCTTTACCTCGATTATTCGCGCAAGCACGGCGAATGGATACCGAACGAATTTGGCGGTCGCGAAAACCTTGAAGCGATTTCGTTGCTGCGTGAGATGAATGTGGCCGTTTATACCGAATTCCCGGACGTTCAGACGATCGCCGAGGAATCCACCGCATTTCCGGGCGTGTCACGACCTGTGTTTGTGGGTGGATTAGGCTTTGGCATGAAATGGATGATGGGCTGGATGAACGACACGCTGAAGTATTTCGAGAAAGACCCGGCATTCCGGAAATGGCATCAGGACCAGCTCACGTTCAGTCTGGTATACGCATTCTCGGAAAACTTCATGCTGCCATTCTCGCATGACGAAGTCGTTTACGGTAAGAAATCGCTTATTAACAAAATGCCCGGCGACGAGTGGCAAAAGTTTGCCAACCTCAGGCTGATGTTCTCCTATATGTTCACGCACCCGGGCACGAAGCTCATGTTTATGGGCGGGGAATTCGGGCAGACGTCGGAATGGAACTTCCAGCAGAGCCTCGACTGGCATTTGCTGGAACATGCGCCACACAAAGGCATCCGTGCATGCGTGATCGCGCTCAATAAGCTGTATAGGGAGGAGCCCGCATTGTTCGATTACTCGTTCTCACATGATGGTTTTGAATGGATAGACACCCAGGACAGGGAAAATTCCGTGCTGGTGTACGCCCGCAAGTCGACCGACCCGGCGCGTAACCTCATTATCGCGCTCAGCCTTACGCCCGTGCCGAGAAAAGGCTACCGGGTGGGAGTGATGTCGGAGGGAAGCTGGCAGGAGATATTCAATTCGGATGCCGAACAATTCGGGGGAAGCGGGATCATTAATTACGATCCTGTCACGGCGGAAAACCACCAATGGCACGGAAAAGCCCACTCGCTGATCCTCGACCTGCCACCGCTGGGTGCAGTCGTTCTCAGAAAAGTGGCTGAAAAAAGGAAATAATTGTAAAGACAGGCAACGGTAAATAGGCTGGTTCGTGTCTACCGTTTACTTATTTCACAGACGATCTTGGGGCAGAGGCTGTGGTCTCTGCCTTATTTTTTTACCTTTGCCGATCAAAACATCACGGATCAAATGAAAAGCATTCGATTAATAGTACTTTTTATTTTTTTAGGTTCAATAAAAGCTTTTTCTCAAGATATATCCCGCGTTACTTCCGGCATTGATCTCGGTCTCGGCTATCAGGACAAGGTTTGGGTGCCTTCTGTTACCTATCACCAGGAGCTAAGCCTTAGTAACTTTCCATGGTTCAGAGTAGGCTGGGGAGTACGCGGTTGGGGCTATTATGCAGGGCGCACGGATATGCTTCCCAAAACCAGCGCATTCTCTACCGACACCCTTAAATTCGGTAAGCTTTCCACCAATGGCGTGAGCTTTGTGGTTGGTGCAAATTTCCGGCTGTGGAAGTTTGACATCGGAGCCAATACCGACCTTTTCGGACTGGCATTTGGGCTGAAACGCAGTGCATTATACGCAAACGGCGGACTCTATGGCGAAGGCGGCGGCGATTATAACAGCTACCTCAAAAGCGGCCCCGCAACTTTGAATGCACTGCCGCTTTTCATGGATAAGCAAAATGGTCAGTCGGAAGCATACGTCCGCTTCTGGATCACCGACCAGATCGGCCTGAAAGTGGCCTACGTCCATGGGCGGGTGACTTACGCAGCTCCGCACAAGCTAAACAACGGGCAAACGCGCTATTCGACGACCTTCGGCGTGCCTTACGTGGCCTTGTCGTTTCCGTTATACAACTAAGTAACAACACACTACATTATGGCAGAGGATCTGACGGATTCGCATAAATTTAATCTCTGGAAAAACCGGCTGGTTTCCAACGGTTTGGACATTCACCGGGTTGACGAACTTTACACACGCCGCAATGGCCACGGAGAAGTTTTGTTTTCCCTGCTTTATACCGACGCTACCACGCCGGAAGGCAACAACATACCGCCTATCTGCTTCCTGAAAGGTGAAGTCGTGAGCGTGCTGGTCTGTTTTATTGATGTTGTATCAAGAGAAAAATACCTGCTACTCGTGCAGCAACGCCGCATTTGCGACGGGTCGATGACCTACGAACACCCGGCCGGTATGCTCGACAGCGAAAGCGACGCCGCTTCGGTAGCCGCGCGCGAAGTGTTTGAAGAAACGGGTATCGCCGTCGATAAATCGCAGCTGATCAGCGTAAACAGTGAGCCATTTTACCCGTCGACAGGCACCAGCGACGAAGCGATGTATATGTTCTACTGTGAGCTGGAACTGAGCTCAGAGGCGATCCAGTCGTACCACAACACGGTGCAGGGCCTGCTTTCGGACCACGAGTACATCAAGACCTTCGTGGTACCATTCGAAGAGGGCCACAAGCTGATCACGAATGTGAACGGGATATTGCTGGACTACCTTTATTTAAAGAGTGTGGGGGACTGGGAGTTGCTGAAAAAGTTATGATTTGCGGCGCAGAAATTTGAAAACAAATCCGGTGTGATTTGATCAAAATTCAAAATAGGCGCTATATTTGCACCCCATTAGAGGCCCAAAGCCAACATCCGCGCCCGTAGTTCAATGGATAGAATAATGGTTTCCGGTACCATCGATAGGGGTTCGAATCCCTTCGGGCGCACCCTAAGGGACAAGTCGTTTTTAAACGCACTTGTCCCTTTTTTTTGTGTTCTTAACTTGCTCGTTATCTGATAGATAAGATCAATCCCTTCGTTCAGTCGAGCGGTTCGATGTTCCATTCCGTCAAAAGTCAAATTTTCGGGGAAGATCGAACCAATTATCTGTCTTTTTTCTTCTAAAGTGCCTGATTTATAAAGCTTTGAAAGGTGTTCGAGTCCCGTGAGGATATGCTTTAAATAGGCACCTATTTCTGCTTGATCGTCGGAAAAGCTGTTCAGCTTAATTTCAAGTTCTTCAATTCGTTTTGTGCATAGCGATTTTACATGCTCAAAGTCTTCCGCTGCGAGAAGGCCATCGACCAATTTGATTCGTGCGTTTCGCAATCTTTCATTAATCTTGTCGAGTTCTTCGACTAAATCGCTTCGCTCTTTTTCCCGAATTTTGGTCTGTTCTTTGTAGCTATTTAGCACCAGATCAGCATAGATCTTCATCCGGCCTGGTCGCGGTACCAGCATGTTGAGTTGGCGTTCAAATTTTTCATTTACCTCATCCGCTTTAAATCGAACACCACATGACGAAGAACAGTGATAATAGTAATAGTAAGTGCTCCTTCCTTTCGATGCACTGCCCGAAAGCATTCTGTCACATTTCGTACAACGCAAAAATCCCCTCAGCGGTAGATTGTCGTCGGAGACTATTTTAGGCCTTTGGTACGGATTCCTTTTCCGTCCGGAAATGATATCTTGTACTAAGTTGAACGTTGCTGGCGTGACAATTGGCTCGTGCAATCCTTTTACGCGATGTGCCTTTTCCCCTTCGAATTCGGGAATGAGTATCTGTCCGCAGTACACCGGATTCCGAATTGCGAGCCAAAAATTATTTTTGCTGCATTTGAGTCCCTTTCTTACCGCTTGTTTCCAGACATGCTCGCTGTTAAACCTGCCCAATGCAAGTTCCTCAAATACCCACTTTATGATAGGTGCCTTGGACTGGTCGGGCTCAATTATTTTTTTACCATCTAATGAGCGGGTATTTCGATATCCTATTGGAGCGGTGGCAACCCAACGCCCTTCTTTCTTGGCACGCCGCATGCCGTGGAAGACATTTAACGCGCGGCGATCATTCTCAACCTCAGGCGCCGCTAAATAGAAGGCAAGCATGATCTTGTTCTGCGGAATACGGATGTCAAGTGGTTGTTCGATAGCTTGTGGTTCAATGCCAGCTTTCATTGAATCTAACATTAATTCTGCTTGCTCGATCGTTATATCTTCGCCGATATCCTTTAGATGTTTGACGACACTCAATACCTGCTCATTGTTCAGTTCGCTTTGTTTTCCCATCCCTTCGTTCTTTTCTCACAGCCATAATATAGACCTGAGAAGACGGGGATCAAACACCCTTTCGATTTTCGAATGGGTCAATGTGGTAGATGGAAAACCCGAAACAAAGCTTTCGACATTTGAACCCTTAATCTCAAGGGCGCAGGGAAGAATAGCATTCTACCCGCAACGGAACAAATGTCGAACCGGTTGCTTGTTGATTTGGAGTTGATTACAAAGTTAACTACCTGGTAATTAGGTCAATATATGAGTTTTGGGGGCAGCCTAAATTAATCTAATACCGTCGTTAAAATGTAATTTGAATTTCTTCTAAGAGCTTGTCTGTTGGCCTTTTGGAGGCACAATTTTGTTCGTTTTTTCATGCAGGGTAGACCTTAAACTGTAATTTTACTTCTTATCCCGAATACTACAAAACACGTTTCTAGACACATAATCAGCCATGGCCGCCGCAACATTTATCAGGTGGCGCCCGGGTGGCTGAGGGAAGCAAGTCAAATTCATCCTTCAAATAATGAACTTCATCGGAAAACCAGCAGGATTGACTGATTGTCTGCCGA
>CBIHPQ010000308.1:0-8383 GCA_966211825.1 uncultured Dyadobacter sp.
TTCACACGTGATACGTCTACGTTGTCCATCAAACCTTTGCTGGATGCGTAAACGGTTGCTACCTGCAGTTCAACAGGTACCGGCGCATATTGAGCTTGTTTCAAAACTTCCTGGTTGCGGCGTCCCCGGTCGATTGCCAGCTTGGTAGCTGCATCGAGGTCGGAACCGAATTTCGCAAATGCTTCCAGTTCGCGGAACTGCGCCTGATCGAGTTTCAGGGTACCCGAAACTTTCTTCATCGATTTGATCTGCGCATTACCGCCCACGCGGGATACCGAGATACCTACGTTGATCGCAGGACGGATACCCGAGTTGAACAGGTTGGATTCAAGGAAGATCTGGCCGTCGGTGATCGAGATTACGTTCGTAGGAATGTAAGCCGAAACGTCACCAGCCTGTGTTTCGATGATTGGAAGGGCTGTCAATGAACCACCACCTTTTACTTTACCTTTCAATGAAGGCGGAAGGTCGTTCATGTTCGCAGCAATGCTGTCATCAGCGATTATTTTCGCAGCACGTTCCAACAAACGGCTGTGGAGGTAGAATACGTCACCTGGGTAAGCTTCGCGGCCCGGAGGACGACGGAGGAGCAGGGACACCTCGCGGTAAGATACCGCTTGTTTCGAAAGGTCATCGTAGATCACGAGTGCAGGACGGCCGGTGTCGCGGAAGTATTCACCAATCGCAGCACCTGTAAATGGTGCGTAGAATTGCATTGGAGAAGGATCGGATGCACCAGCAGCTACGATCACGGTGTAGTCCATCGCGCCGTATCTGCGAAGGGTAGCTTCGATCGACTTGATAGTCGAAGCTTTCTGTCCGCAGGCAACGTAGATACAGAATACCGGTTCGCCTTTTTCGTAAAACTCCTTCTGGTTAATGATTGTATCGATCGCAACCGCAGTTTTACCTGTCTGACGGTCACCGATGATCAACTCGCGCTGACCACGTCCGATGGGGATCATCGCGTCAATCGCTTTGATACCGGTTTGAAGCGGCTCAGTTACAGGCTGACGGTAGATTACCCCCGGAGCTTTACGCTCGATAGGCATTTCAAACGTCTCACCAGTAATAGGTCCGTTCCCGTCGATCGGCTCAGCCAGCGTGTTTACCACACGGCCGATGATTCCGTCACCTACCTTCACGGAAGCGATTTCTTTGGTACGTTTTACAGTAGCACCTTCTTTGATGTCACTGAAATCCCCCAGCAATACGGCTCCCACATTGTCTTCCTCGAGGTTAAGAGCGAGGGCCTTAAGGCCGTTCTCGAAAACAAGCAGCTCACCTGCCTGTACCTGGGAAAGACCATAAATGCGGGCAACACCGTCACCAACCTGAAGGACTGTTCCTACTTCTTCGAGTTCTGCTTCTGATCGAGCGCCTGCAAGTTGTTCGCGCAGGATGGCCGAAACTTCATCCGGTCTAACAGATACCATAGTATAATTGACTTATTTAGAGTATAGTAGTAAGTTTTCTGAAAACTGCCGCAAAGGTAGAGTTTTATTTTGGTAAAAACAGAATGATTTGCTTAAAACCTGTCATATAAAATTAGATTTTTCCAAGGATATAGGCGGATGGGCTTCGTAGAGTGCGAATTTACCGTTTATCCGCTTCTAATAACATTTTTAAAACTTTTTTAGGTACTGATTGTGTTTTTGTTGTAATTGAGTTCGTTAATAACACTTAATCATTCAATTCCAATCTTTTCGACCGTCTTTCAGTATAATGTACAAATTAGAAAAAACCATTTTAGCAGCCCTGGCATTTGGAGTATTGGTAACCGCGGAAGGCACAGCACAGACTATTAAAAAAACAACTAAACCCGCTGCAACTGTAAAGAAATCAGCGGCAACACCTGCAAAAACAACAGCAGCTCCTGCAACATTGAAAACACAATCAGACTCTTTGTCTGCGGCGATCGGGGTAAGCTTCGCAAACTCGTTGGCTTCACAGGGAATTAAGGACCTGAACACCGAGCTGCTCACACAGACCGTGAAGGCGGCATTGAAAGGAGAAAAAACAGCTTTTACGTCCGATGAGGCAAATATGTTCATCCAGGGCTATTTCAGCAAGATGATGGAGGAAAAAGGAGCCGTAGTGCGCGTCGAAGGTGAGAAGTTTTTGGAAGAAAACAAGAAGAAGGAAGGCGTAGTGACCACCGAAAGCGGGTTGCAATATCAGATCATCAAAACAGGCGACGGTCCCAAGCCGGCCGCAACGGACAAGGTTAAGACACACTACCACGGCACATTGACCAATGGAACGGTTTTTGACAGCTCAGTCGACAGAGGCGAGCCAGTCGAGTTTCCGGTCAATGGCGTGATCAAAGGATGGACCGAAGCGCTTCAGTTAATGCCTGTCGGATCGAAATGGAAGCTTTTTATTCCATATCAGCTGGCTTACGGTGAGCGTGCGGCAGGACCTCAGATACCGGCTTATTCAGCCCTCGTATTTGAGGTTGAATTATTGGAAATCGTAAAATAGCAAACGAGCAAATGAAAAAGTATCTTATCACTCTTATTCCGGTTGTGTTGCTGGGTTGGCAGCGGGGCCCTGTTCAGGAACGAGTGGGGGTAATGGCACCAGCGGCCACCTCCATGGATGAAGATATCAAGCCGATTCCAGCGCAATACAAAGCGGAGGAGCTGACAACGAGGATCTTATCCAGCTATCATTATAGAAAGACGAAGCTGAACGATTCTCTCTCGGCAGCCATGTTTGATAAGTACATCGACGCGATAGATCACGGTAAGCTCTATTACCTGGCTACCGACATTACGGATTTTGAGCAGTATAAGAACTCTTTCGACGACTATTTGCAAAAAAGAGAACTGGACGTTCCTTTCCAGATGTATAACGTTTTCAGAAAACGCTATCAGGAGAGAAGCGCCTACATTCAGACGTTGCTCAAAGAGGCAAAACCTTTTGACTTCACTCAGGACGAGTCGATGAATACCGACCGCGAAAAAGCGGCCTGGGCTAAAAACACCGACGAGTTGAACGACACCTGGCGGAAATACCTGAAAAGCGAGGCATTAGACCTCAAACTGTCGGGTAAAGCGGACACCGCCGTGGTAAGCACCCTGCGCGACCGCTACAAAAGCCGCGACCGCGCGCTGGGCCGTATCCGTACCGAGCAGGTATTCCAAATGTTCATGAATGCTTATTCCGAGTCGCTAGACCCGCATACCAGCTATATGGCGCCTACTTCGGCCGACCGTTTCAAGCAGGAAATGAGCCAGTCGCTGGAAGGTATCGGTGCATTGCTTCGTGAAGAAGATAATTATATCAAAATCGTTGAAGTGATCCCCGGCGGTCCTGCATTCAAAGGGAAACAGCTCAAAAAGGAAGATAAGATTGTTGCCGTAGCACAGGGTGATGAAGGCAAGTTTGTAGATATCGTAGGCTGGTTTGTCGACGATGCGGTGAAACTGATCAAAGGCCCGAAATCGACTGTGGTGCGTTTGCAGATCATCTCAGCGGATGCATTGCCAGGTTCGGCTCCTAAAGAATACCGCCTCGTTCGCGAGAAGATCAAGCTGGAAGAACAGCGTGCGAAAAGCGAGATTGTTTCTATTAATAATGGAAATAAGGACTTCAAAATCGGTGTGATCGATATTCCGCTGTTCTACCGCGACTTCGAAGGCGCCCAGCACCGCGAGAAGGAGTTCTCTAGTACTACCCGCGACGTTCAGAAGCTGATTACCGATTTGCAGACTTCGAATGTGGACGGCATTGTGATCGACCTGCGTAACAATGGCGGTGGTTCGTTGACAGAAGCTGTTTCACTCACAGGATTGTTCATTAACCGCGGCCCCGTTGTTCAGGTGAAGGAAAGCCAGGGAGAAATTGAAGTACAGTCAGACAACGACCCCAGCATTGCTTACGATGGTCCATTGGCTGTAATGGTGAACCGTTTCAGTGCGTCGGCTTCGGAAATCTTTGCGGCAGCGATCCAGGATTATAAACGCGGCCTGATCGTCGGTGAGCAGACTTACGGAAAAGGAACCGTGCAAACGCTGATCGACCTGAACCAATGGGTGCCGAAAGAGCAGGATCAGCTTGGACAGGTGAAACTGACCGTTGCCAAATTCTACCGCATCAATGGCAGCAGCACGCAATTAAAAGGTGTAATGCCCGACCTCGAATTGCCGACCGCATTCAAAGTGAATGAGTATGGCGAAGGTTCGCAGCCCAGCGCATTGCCCTGGGATCAGATCCCGTCATCTGACTACAAGGTAGCCAGCAACATCAACCCTAAAATCGTTGATCAGCTTCGCGATAAGTACAAACACCGTCTGAAAACAGATGAGGAGCTGAAAACACTTGTGAAAACGCTCGATGAATTCAAACAAGCGCGTGAAAACAAGGTTGTATCGCTGCAAGAATCGAAACGTAAACTGGAACGCGACGAAGCTGAAAAGAAACGTGCGGCCATGAAGCAGCTCGGCGAGGACAGTGCCGACGATGAGGAAGATGAAGCAGACTCCAAAGTAGCAGAAGCTCCGAAGGATGTGAAGAAGAAAAAGGATATCTATCTCACAGAAACAGGAAGAATGCTGGCGGACCTGATCGTGATCTCGAAAGAGCCAAGTCTCGCGGGAACCAAAAAGAAGCAATAGATAGAAGTTCTGATATTGAAAAGAGAGCACGGATAGCGATGTCCGTGCTCTCTTTGTTTTAATCTAAATCACTATTCCCAGCCGCCGCCTAATGCGCGATACAATTCTACCAATGCAAGAAACTGCTCTTTTTGCACATTGGTCAGGTTAAGTTCTTCCTGCAATACGCCGCGTTGGGCGGTGATTACTTCCAGGTAGGATGCATAGCCGGTCAGAAACAAGTCCTTCGAAGTGGCTACGGCTTGTTGCAGCACTTCCACTTCCTGCTTTTTCAAATCGCCTATCTGCCGGGTGTTTTCCAGCTTTTTGAGGCTCGTGCTTACTTCGCGGAAGCCGTTCAAAACAGATTTATTGTAAGCATAAAGCGCTTCGAGGCTGGCGGCTTCGGCACGCTTCTGGTTTGCTTTTAATGCCCTCCTGTTTACGAGGGGAGCCGTTAGCCCGCCTAGCGCGCTATATGCGAGCGAGCCTGAGGAAAACAGCAGGCTACTTTTAAATGCGTTGAACCCGAGGAATGCCGTAATGTTCAATGACGGCAGAAATGCGAGTTGCGCGGCCTGCTGTTCGGAATAGTTGGCAAGTAAATCCAGCTGTGCCTGTTGGATATCCGGCCTTCTTTTGAGCATTTGTACCGGAATTCCTGTATGTACAGACTGCGGCACGATTTGCTCCCCGGTTGTGCCCCTGGTAATGGGCTGTGGGAAGCGGCCGGTAAGCAGGTTTACATTGTTCTCGATTTCGATCACCTTCTGCCGGACTTCAAATTCGAGGCTGCGGGTGTTGAGCAACTGCGCCGTTAGCTGGCGTACGCCGAGCTCGTTGGCGCGGCCTGCCTCTTTCTGGATTTTGATGGTTTCCACCGCCGACTCCTGCAATGCAATGTTTTTCCGGATAATATCCAGCTCCGTATCCAGCGCGATCAGTTCATAATAGGAACGGGCGATCTCCGCAATAAGCCCCGTGATGATCGCCTGACGGCCTTTTTCACTGGCCAGGAAGCGGCTGTAAGCAGCCTTTTTCTGGTTTTTGAGTTTACCCCAAATATCGATTTCCCACGAACTGCGCAGGCCGACGAAGTAATCGGGCATGAATGGGGCGGGGAGGCGGCGGTCGTTGTCGATGTTTTCCGAGAAATTGGTATCGTAGTTACCCACGCCGTCCATCGTGTAATCGCCGAACTTGCGGCCGCCGCCGGAAACATCGCCGGTTACTATGGGCAGCATCGCTCCATGTGCGATCAGGATATTGCTCCTTGCCATTTCAATGCGCTGAACGGCCATTTTCAGATCGAGGTTGTTCTGTAATGCCGTGTCGATCAGCGCGACGAGGTGCCGGTCGCTGAAAAACGTTTTCCATTGCAGCGATCCGATACCTGCGGAGTCGGCCTGCCCTGCAAAAGTTGCCGGGGCTTTAATCGTTGCGCGTTGTTCTACGGGCTGCATCATTTTACAGCCTGATACCGAGATCAGGATCGCGGCAAACAGCAGACCGGAAACGTACTTTTTATTTCTTTTCATCAATGTAAAATCTGATTTGAAAAGGCCGCGGGGCGTGCTCCGCGGCCGAAACTGACATTCGAGGGGGCTTAGTGCAGCAATGCTTCTTCTTCCGCTGCCACAACCGGCGGAGGCGTCTTTTTCTTTTTGACCATGCTTGCAAACAAGACGTACAATCCCGGAATAATGACTACCCCGAAAATGGTACCGATGAGCATACCACCAGCGGCAGCCGCACCGATAGACCGGTTACCGATCGCCCCTGCGCCGGAGGCCATTACCAGCGGTATCAGGCCCGCTACGAATGCGAACGAGGTCATCAGGATAGGCCGGAGCCGTTCGGTAGCGCCTTCGAGCACGGCTTCTGTTACCGTACGGCCTTCTTTTTGGCGGATAATGGCATATTCCACAATCAGGATCGCGTTTTTACCTAGCAACCCAATCAGCATGACGAGTGAAACCTGTGCGTAAATGTTGTTTTCCAGGCCCATTAATTTCAATGCGAGAAATGCCCCGAAAACACCTGTCGGCAGCGAGAGAATCACCGGCAGCGGCAGCAGGAAGCTTTCATACTGTGCCGCGAGCAGCAGGTAAACGAATATCAGACAGATCGCGAAAATGAATATGGCCTGGTTTCCGGAAAGGATCTCTTCGCGCGTCATACCCGACCAGTCGTAGGTGTAGCCTTTCGGCAAGCTGGTGGCAGCCACGCGCTCGACGGCCCTGATGGCGTCGCCGCTGCTGTAACCCGGCGCTGCGTCCCCGTTGATCATCGCCGACGTGTACATATTGTAGCGCGTGAGCAGTTCGGGGCCATAAACCCTTTCAAGTCTTATGAATGTTGAGAACGGTACCATTTCACCCCGGTTGTTTTTGACATACAACTTCAAAATGTCCTCGGGGTTTTTACGGAAGCTTGCGTCGGCCTGCACCATTACTTTGTACATCTGCCCGAAACGGATGAAGTTGGAGGCATAATAGCTACCGATCATGGTTTGGAGCGTACTCATCGCGATGTCAATTGAAACGCCTTTTTTCGCCGCAATGTCCGAATCGACGTGGATCATATATTGCGGGAAGCTTGCATCGAAGCTGCTGAATGCGGCCGCAATCTCCGGCGTGGCAGCGAGGTCTTTCACAAACTGGTTGGTAACCGCGGCGGTTTTCTGCAAATCCTCATTACCCGACCGATCCTGAACCCTTAGCTCAAAACCACTGGAATTACCAAAGCCAGGCACGGTAGGAGGTGGGAAAAATTGGATTTCGGCATCGGTAATGTGCTTCGTTTTGGCTTCCATTTCCTTGATAATGTCCTGAACGGATGCTTTTCGCTGATCCCAGGGTTTCAGGTTGATCATCGCCATTCCGTAAGACGAACCGGCCGAGTGGGTGAGGCGGCTGTAACCTGAGCGGTAAGAAACCGACTCCACCGGTTCGAGGCTTTCGGCTACTTTTTGAATTTCATCCAAAACAGCCTCCGTTCTTTCGACGGTCGCCGCTACCGGCGTCGTTACGTTTACATTGATCACTCCCTGATCTTCGGTAGGGATAAATCCGCTTGGGAGAATGCTGTTAATGCCGAATGTAGCTACGCAAAAGCCGATCAACAGTCCGATGGTGATCATCCGGCGGCTTACGATGGACGACAACAGCTTGCGGTAGCCGCTCTGCACGCCGTCGTAGCCTTTGTTGAAGCCGGCGAAAAACCGGGTGAGCAGGTTCTTCTTTACAGGTTGCCCGTGCGTGTTTTTGAGCATGAGCGCACATAATGCAGGCGTAAGGGTAAGCGCATTGATACCCGAAATCACGATCGATATCGCGAGGGTAATGGAGAACTGCCGGTAGAAAATCCCGACTGGTCCCGACATGAATGCTACCGGAACGAATACCGCCGACATTACCAGCGTGATCGCGATGATCGCGCCGCTCATTTCTTTCATAGATTCGATCGTGGCCGTTTTAGCGTCAAGGTGCTTTTCGGCCATCTTGGCGTGCACCGCCTCGACCACCACAATGGCATTATCGACGACAATACCTATCGCCAGTACCAATGCAAAGAGCGTCAGCAGGTTAATGGAGAACCCGAACATTTGCATGAATGCAAACGTACCCACGAGCGCCACCGGTACCGCAAGGGCCGGGATGAGCGTCGAACGGAAGTCCTGCAAAAACAAATACACGATCAGGATCACGAGGATGAATGCCTCGATAAGCGTGCGGATTACCTCGTGAATGGAGGCGTCGAGAAAGCGAGAGACGTCGTAA
>CBIHPQ010000309.1:0-8335 GCA_966211825.1 uncultured Dyadobacter sp.
ATCAGTAATCGTTTCCCGCAGAAGCCGCAGATTTCCGCAGAATGAAGATTGATTGTTTTGCTTTAGCCTGAATGCTACAAATAGAAAGAGCCCTGTTTTTGACAGGGCTCTTTCTATAGTTATTTGGTTCGCTTTTTAGTATTCGTCTTCGTTGAAAAAGAAATCGTCTTTGGTGGGATAGTCGGGCCAAATCTCTTCAATGCTTTCATAAGGCTGACCATCATCTTCAAGCTCCTGAAGGTTTTCAACTACTTCTAACGGAGCGCCTGTTCTGATTGCAAAGTCAATTAGCTCGTCTTTGGTAGCTGGCCAGGGAGCATCTTCAAGATACGATGCGAGTTCGAGAGTCCAGTACATAATATTTTCGCCTATTAATGGTTACTTTACTTTTCTGCAAAAGTAAAAAATTTGGTATCTTTTAAAAGCTTAAAGTGAAAAAAAAGAAAAATAATTGCCAGGTTACAAATTTTATTTTTGAAACCATATTAATCTTTTGAAAATCAACAATTTGTATAATTATCCGGTATCAGGTAAAATCAGATTGCACTGAACAGGTTATCCTGTCATGTCGGCATTTGAGTGCCTTCAGCTGCCGCGATATCCACGCTTTAACCCGTCACCGCCCGCTCTTGTTTGCCGAAAAACCCTTAATTTCCCTCACCATTACAAATACCATATTATGACTATTGAAATTTGTGCTTATTCGCTGGAATCCTGTATTAATGCGCAGGCCGGCGGGGCGGGCAGGATTGAACTATGCGGCGGGCTCGGCGAAGGCGGTACCACGCCCAGCGCCGGGCTGATTGAAATTGTGAGAAAACATGTCGACATACCCATATATGTGATGATCAGGCCGCGTGGCGGCGATTTTGTCTACGATTTTTTTGAAGAAGAAATTATGCGGAAAGACATTGATCTCGCGAAAAAACTAGGGGCGAATGGCGTCGTCCTCGGCGTTCTTACCCCCGATGGCAATGTGGACGTAGTACGCACAAAGGCCCTCGTGGATTATGCAGCCCCATTAAAAGTGACATTCCACCGGGCATTTGACCTCACACCTGATCCGATAAAGGCATTGAAAGACGTCATTGCAACAGGTGCCGAGCGTATCCTAACCTCCGGTCAGAAGCCCTCGGCCATTCAGGCAACCGAATTGCTGGGCCGGCTGGCCAGAGAGGCAGGTACCAGGATCGAAATTATGGCGGGCGGTGGGGTTAATCACCAGAATGCTGCTGAACTGAAAGCTGCCGGCGTGCATTCCCTGCATTTGACAGCCAAAAAATTCCGCCCGGCGCGGCAGAAGTACTTCCAGGAAGGCATTTCAATGGCCGGGGAAATCCCTGATGAAAAGTCGGTCATGTATTCCGACCTGGATCTGATCGAAGCCATGGTGCAGGCGGTTTCGGAATAATACCGGTTTTCATGTAAATGCACACGTCAACATCCTCTCTATGAAGTTTGTAAAGGCAATTTTATTCATCGCGATCACAGCCGGGCTCGTTTATGTGCTCGACAGGCGTTGGGACCCTGCTCCTGCGATGGGGCCGTTTCTCAGCCCGTTTTGCGGACTCTGGCAGAACAGCGATAAAGTCATCGACCCCAAAACCAGGGTGACTTTGCAACTTGACAGCCTGCATGATGAGGTTACCGTTCGCTTCGACGATTACGGCGTGCCGCATATTTTTGCCAAAAACGACTTCGACCTTTTCTACGCGCAGGGTTACATTACCGCCAAGGACAGGCTCTGGCAAATGGACCTCCAAACCCGGGCCGCAGCAGGCCGGCTTTCCGAGATACTGGGCCCGGCCACGCTGACGCTGGACCAGCAGAGCCGCCGGCTGGGAATGGGTTACGGAGCAGAAGCCAATCTGAAAATAGCCATGACCGATCCCCGCTCGCGGGAGGCGTTGCTCGGCTATACGGCGGGGGTGAATGCATATATCCGCCAGCTATCCCCCAAAGATTACCCCATTGAATTCAAATTGCTGGGATACAAACCCGAGTCGTGGAAGCCGATCAACACCATGTATATGCTGGAACAGATGATGCTCACCCTCGCGGGGCGTTCCAATGAACTGGCTATGACGAATGCATTGAAAAAATACGGCCAGGAAACCATCGCGCAGCTCTTCCCCGACTACCCGATGTTGCAGGAAAGCCCGATCATCCCGTCGGGCACCGCGTGGGACTTTCCCAAGCTTCCGGTTCCCAGGGCCATTCCGCCCATGATGCCGGGCGACAGCATTGCATTATCCGCAAAACCGCTGACCGCATTGCCAGAAAGGGCGCCCAAAGAAGAAGGCATCGGAAGCAACAACTGGGCGGTAAGCGCCGAAAAATCCATTACCGGCTACCCTATCCTGGCCAACGACCCTCATCTCGAACTTTCGCTTCCGTCGATCTGGTACCAGGTGCAGCTGCATTCTCCCGACATAAATGTGTACGGAGTGTCGCTGCCGGGCATTCCAAGTGTGATTATAGGCTTCAATGAGCGTGTTGCGTGGGGCGTTACCAATGTGGATGCAGATGTTTTTGATTTGTATAAAATAAAATTCAAAAACGAGTACCGAAATTTTTATTGGCATGATAATCAATGGAAACCGACGCACAAACGCGAGGAAATTATCCATGTTAAAGGCCAGTTGAAACCCTATCGCGAGCAGATTATCTACACGCACCACGGCCCGGTAACCGATTCGGACGGGACATTCGGGGATTTGCCTAATCTGGCGATCAAATGGATCGGCCATGAGCCGGGAAACAGTTTCATTACTTTTTATGAGCTTAATAAGGCAAAAAGCTATGATGATTACCGGAAGGCTTTAAAACATTATGTAGGACCAGCACAGAACTTCGTATTTGCAGATAATGAGAAGAATATAGCCATTACTGTGAATGGAAAAATCCCTTTGAAATATAAAGAACAGGGCAAGTTCGTGCTCGATGGCTCGTCTACCACCGACGATTGGAACGGATGGATCCCCGCCGAACAAAACCCGTTCGTGAAAAATCCGGCAAGAGGCTTTGTAAGCAGCGCCAACCAGTCCTCGGCCGATACGACCTATCCTTATTATATCAACTGGAGTTTCGCACCTTCCGAACGCGGCATCCGCATCAACGAGCGCCTGCAAGCCATGACAAACGCCAATGCCGACAGCCTGCGAATGCTGCAAAACGACAATTTCAGCGTCCTTGCGCGGACGTTGCTCCCAAAGCTGCTGAACATTCTCGAAACCCGGTCATTGACGCCAAAGCAAAAGGCGGCCCATATTCTGCTTTCGAACTGGAATTTTCAAAACTCACCGGAATCCGTCGCGGCATCTATTTTCGAGACCTGGTTTCCACTGTTAGGACAGGCAATCTGGAACGACGACTTCTCGTCTGCCGAAAGCCCGATGGAATATCCGTCGCGCGACCGGACGCTGTACCTGATTTTGAAACAGCCCAATGAAAAATGGTTTGATAATGTGAATACGCCGGAAAAAGAGACATTACCCGACCTCGTCTACCAGAGTTTCAACGCTTCGCTCGACACGCTTACGGCCCGCAAAGGCGCGATGAGCCCCGAATGGCAATGGTCGAAAGTGAAAGCGGCGGAGATCCGGCATTTGAGCAGGAGCATCAAGCCATTTAATGCGCCGCCGCTTGTGACGGGCGGGGGCAGCAGCATCGTCAATGCAATGACGAAGCGAAAAGGGCCTTCCTGGCGAATGGTGGTCGAACTGGGCCCTACACCACGTGCTTACGGCATTTACCCGGGAGGGCAGTCGGGTAATCCGGGCAGTCCCTATTATCTCAATTTACTGAAAAAATGGGAGAAGGGCGAGCTGAACGAGCTGATCTACCTCACGTCGCCGGACCAGAAAGTGCCGCATCTGGCGTCCAGTCTAGTATTGCAAAAACGTTAACCGGGAACTTATGAAGTTTTTCATCATAGCCATTCTATCCGCTTTATTACAAATATTCACGCCTTGGTGGGTAATCGCCATTGTCCCGTTCGTGGTCCTTTTCTGGCGGCCTGCCACGTCGTCGGGTGCTTTCTGGACGGGTTTCGGAGGCATTGCCGTTCCCTGGCTGATTTACGGGTACTACCAGCATTTCATTTCCGACGGCGCCATGTCCGACCGCGTCGCGAAGATATTCATGCTGCCCAATGGCATTCTGCTGTTGCTCGTAACGGCGCTTGTGGGCGGCCTTGTGGGCGGGTTTTCGGCGCTGGCCGGGCATTGGGTAAGGCTGGTCTTTCGCAAACATCCGGTGCCGCTCTCGACGCACACGTCCTAAATGTGCCTGGCTGACCTGCCGGGGCACCTTTCCGCGCCGCCGCCTCCCGGGTGGCACTTATTCATTGTACTTAAACACAAATCATTATCTTTGCGGCTCGTTCAAAAAACAATCAAACCTTAAAAACGTGAACAACAATACTTCATTGATCTGGAACATCGTCCTTTCCCTTGCGGTAGCGGTGTTATTCTTCCTACATTTTTCAAGCAAGTCGTCGTCCGAGCCCGGTGCAGCCACAGATGGTGCAGTAGTAGCAGGCCGTCGTACTGTTTACGTTCAGGTGGATTCACTTCTGAAAAACTACGATTTCTTCAAGGATACGAGAAAAGAGCTTGAAAACAAGAATTTCAAATTGGAAAACGAGCTGACTACCAAAGGACGCTCCCTGCAAAACGAAGTAGCGTTTTTCCAACAAAAAGCACAAACAATGACGCCTGAGCAAGCACGTTCGACAGAGGCTCAGCTCATGAAAAAGCAGCAGGACCTGATGGCTTACCGCGATCAGTCGGCGCAGGCTTTGGGCCAGGAAGAGGCTAAGAAGAACGAAGAGCTTTACAAAAACATCCGTTCTTACATCGACAAATACAACAAGGAAAACGGCTACGAATATGTACTCGGCTACTCCCTGGGCGGCGGCATCCTTTTTGCGAACCCATCGCTGGACGTAACCCAGAAGATCGTAGACGGGCTGAACAAAGAATATAAAAACACTGGTAAGGCAGGGGCTGCGGCTGATACTACTAAGAAGAAGTAGTATTCTAAATTGTCTTAAAGCAAAAAGCGAAGCAGATGGTCAAATGGCCGTCTGCTTCGCTTTTTTTGGTGCTGTCAATTGCCTGTTATTGTTTCAATTTATTTAAATCGAATTCAAAGCCTGGTAACACATCTTCGCCTGATAATTGGTGGTCAAATCCATTGAAGATCTCAACAGCGGTATCAGGCCGATAAACGAATGCGGTTTGAGTACACGGATCAATGAGCCAGGCCAACTTACAACCATTTTCAATCCATTCTTTGCTCATTTTGCTTTGAATTGTGTTCAGATCATCGTTCGTTGAGAGTAGTTCAATCACAAAATCGGGGCAAATCGGAGGGAATTTCGTTTGTTCGGCGTTTGTCAGCCGCCCCCATTTATCAGCAGAAATCCAGGCTGCATCGGGAGACCTTACGGACGTGCTTGGAAGGCGAAACGCGGTAGACGAATCGAAAACGTAGCCCAACTTGTTGGCGAGATGCCAATGCATCAACCAGTAGTTGATAATCGCGTTCAATATGCCAGTTGTCCCACCTGTATTTGACATAATATAGATCGTTCCTTCGCCGTCCCTCTCTATTTTGAGCTGATCATTCTGCCTGCAAAATTCATAGAATTCATCATCATCGAGGCTGAGCGGTCTGTATCTCAATTCTATTGTTTCCATGTTGTTGTTTCCTTACCTAATGCAATATAAACATTTTGAAACATTAAGAGATTCAAGCCATACCCCTCAAAAACAAAAACAGGGCAGCCGGAAAACCGACTGCCCTGCGCATTTCAAATTGAATATATCCTAAACAGCCGAAGACGAGAATTTCGCGCCGATGTACTCCCGGTTCATGCGGGCGATGTTTTCGAGGCTGATCTCTTTCGGGCATTCTGCCGAGCAGGCGCCGGTGTTGGTACACGCTCCGAAGCCTTCTGCGTCCATTTGCGCTACCATTTTCTCGGCACGGATGCTGCGTTCTGCCTGGCCTTGCGGCAATAATGCCAGCTGGGAGATTTTCGCAGATACGAAAAGCATGGCAGAGGCATTTTTACAAGCTGCTACACAAGCACCGCAACCGATACATGCAGCCGCAGCAAATGCATCGTCCGCAGCTTCCTTCGCGATAGGCAAAGCGTTTGCGTCTTGCGCATTACCGGTGTTAACAGAAACAAAACCACCGGCCGAAATCACGCGGTCGAATGCGTCGCGGTCTACTACGAGGTCTTTGATCACCGGGAAAGCCTGTGCTCTCCACGGCTCAACGACGATCGTGTCGCCATCTTTAAATGAGCGCATATGCAGCTGGCAGGTAGTTACGCCGCGCAGAGGCCCGTGCGGACGGCCATTGATGTACATCGAACACATCCCGCAAATACCTTCGCGGCAGTCGTGGTCGAATGCAACAGGCTCCTTACCTTCTTCGATGAGCTGCTCATTGAGTACATCGAACATTTCAAGAAATGACATATCAGGGGAAACGTGGTCCAGTTTATAGTCCTCGAAACCTCCCGCCGTGTCTTTATTGCTTTGTCTCCATACTTTCAGAGACAAACTCATATTTCCTTCCATACCTATATTCTTTATATCTGATACAACTTTTAGCGTGGCATAAATCCGTGCCACCGGAGGTATTATTTATAGCTTCGCTGAGCGATCTTGATATTCTCATAGACAAGCTCTTCCTTATGAAGCTCCCAATTCTCGGGTCCTTTGTGCTCCCAGGCCGAGACATACATATAATTCTCGTCGTCGCGCAATGCCTCTCCTTCTTCGGTCTGATATTCTTCCCGGAAGTGCCCGCCGCATGATTCGTTGCGGTCCAGCGCGTCGATGCACATCAGCTCGCCGAGTTCGATAAAGTCTGCAACACGGTTAGCCTTGTCGAGTTCAGGGTTGAAGTAGCTGGCAGTTCCCATTACTTTTACATCCGACCAGAAATCTCTCCTCAACTGACGAATTTCCTGGATTGCCTGTTTCAAACCTTCTGCGTTACGGGCCATACCGCATTTATCCCACATGATCTTACCCAAACGGCGGTGGAAAAGCTCCGGCGAAGTTTTACCCTGGATTTTCAGCAAGGTTTCGATACGCTCCCTTACCTCCGCTTCCGCTTTAACAAATGCTTCGTGATCGGTCGGGATTTTTCCGGTACGGATTTCACTCGCGAGATAAGCGCCAATTGTGTAAGGAATCACGAAATAACCGTCCGCAAGCCCCTGCATCAGCGCCGAAGCACCGAGGCGGTTTGCGCCGTGGTCGGAGAAATTGGCTTCTCCCAATGAATACAAGCCCGGAACGTTCGTCATCAGGTTATAGTCAACCCAAAGCCCGCCCATGGTGTAGTGCACCGCCGGATAGATACGCATAGGCACTTCATACGGGTCTTCCCCGGTGATTTGCTTGTACATATCGAACAGGTTACCATATTTTTCTTTCACAACAGCCTTACCCCATGTGATAATGTCGGCGTCGGAAGCATTGTGAATGTTGTTCTTGTTGGCTTCCCCACGTCCGTAACGCTCTACCGCCGCAGCGAAATCGAGGTAAACGGCCAGTTTGGAAGTTCCTACGCCATAGCCGGCATCGCAACGCTCTTTCGCAGCACGCGACGCGATGTCACGCGGTACGAGGTTACCGAAAGCAGGGTAACGGCGTTCGAGGTAGTAATCGCGCTCCTCTTCCGGGATTTCATTACCCGGACGGTTGTCGTTCTGTTTTTTAGGAACCCAGATACGTCCGTCGTTACGAAGCGACTCCGACATCAGGGTCAGTTTTGACTGGTGCTCGCCGGAAACCGGGATACAGGTCGGGTGAATTTGTGTAAAACAAGGGTTTCCGAAGAACGCACCGCGTTTGTGGGCTTTCCACGCCGCGGTAACATTACTACCCATTGCATTGGTAGAGAGGTAGAACACGTTTCCGTAACCGCCTGTACAAAGCAAAACGGCATGGCCTCCATGTCTTTCCAGTTCCCCTGTGATGAGGTTACGTGCGATGATACCGCGGCATTTGCCATCGATGTTCACAATGTCGAGCATTTCGTGGCGGTTGTACATTTTGACAGTACCCATACCTACCTGGCGCTGCAAGCCGGAATATGCCCCGAGCAAAAGCTGCTGGCCGGTCTGGCCTGCCGCGTAGAATGTACGCTGTACCTGCGTTCCACCGAATGACCGGTTGGACAGCAAGCCGCCGTACTCACGCGCAAATGGCACACCTGCGGCTACACATTGGTCAATAATATTACCCGAAACTTCGGCAAGGCGGTGAACGTTCGCTTCACGCGCACGGTAGTCACCTCCTTT
>CBIHPQ010000310.1:0-8301 GCA_966211825.1 uncultured Dyadobacter sp.
CAAACGATCAGGCCAATGGCCGTCAGGAAGACCGCCATGACGATGTAGGCGATCAGGGAATTGAAAAAACTGGCTACCTCTTTGCGGAAGATTGCTAACACTATTCGGAAATTTTAAAAAAGTCTTTTCAGGATGCTTATTCGAAGACCGGCTTTTCCTTGCGCATAATGGCCGCAATGATCAGCGAAACAACGAAACCGGTGAGCAGGTAACCCATGATCACCATCACGAAAACGAAACCGGGCGACATAAATTTCTGCGAAACCTCAATCGCCTGTTCAATCTGCGCATCGTCTTTGCCTTGTCTTTCCATATCCTCACGGATTTGGTCCAACCCCTGGGCGAGCATCGTGTTATCGATAAATTTGATGTAAAATATCGTAAATGCCGAGCTCAAAACACCCATTACCGCCGACATCAGCGACCCGAGCCCGAGTCCTTCGCCGTAGCTCATGAAGCCGTTGTTCTTTTCCCGAAAATCCTTCATCGCGAAAATGATCGCCGCGATCATGAAAACGTACGAGAGCGATGACAAAGTCTTATTCTGGCCCAGGCCTGCAACATACAGGATGGTCGAATAGATCATCGTCACCACGGCGGCCAGGACACCGTATTTAAGGGCAACACGTGCGGTAGAGGTTTTTTCTTCCATGAAGGTTTAAGTTTTGTTGTTTTGAAGAATGCTGTAATCCTGTTTTCTCAAAATCAATGAAATCACGAGGATCGGGATGATCGCCATCACTGTCTTTTTTCCTACTTCATCCATGATGATCTCCGAGGTCTTCATTTCTCCCACACCATTGAACATCTTCTGAAACTCGGCCTCCCCGATATTCTTGACGAGCTCGGCTTTACCTTGCAGCATCAGGTCTTTCATCTGGGCAATGTATTCCGTAAAAACAGACGGATCGATGTAAGTTACAAAAAAATAGATCAGCCAGCCGGCGATCAATGCACCGATGGTATTTACAACATAACCGATCGTTAATGCTTCCCACAAGTGCAAAAAGCCGTTTCCAACCTTTTTGCGGTAATACCAGCAGGCGGCCGCAATAATGATGACGTGGATACCGATGTCCATCACCTTGTTATTACCCAGCGGCACGATACCCATCGCATACAGGCCGAGGAAAAACACGAACACCAGTATGCCCAATGCCAGCCCGAACAGCAGTGACAGTTTTAAAATAGGTTTATTAAAATATGCTAAAATCGATTTCATTGGAACCACTCCTGTTTACCATTATTGATCACCCCTCTTACCTTCCCTCTCAGCGTCTGTCCCAGGAACGGTGTATTTTTTGATTTGGAATAACTTTTGCCAAATACCCACTCGGCATTCGGGTCGAAGAACGTGAGGTTGGCTATGGCACCTTCAGCTACGGATGCCTCCGGCAGTCTCAAAATGTGTCTGGGCTGAACCGTCAGTTTTTCAACGATATCGCCGACTACCAGCCCGCTATGCATGACTGCCAGTGCAAATGCCGTTTCCAGACCGGTTATACCAAAATCCGCGTGATCGAATTCCAGGTTTTTGCTTTCCTCGTCGTGCGGGTTATGGTCCGAAACGATCGCGTCGATAGTACCGTCGGCCAGGCCTTGTCGTAACGCCGCATTGTCCTCCGGCGAACGGAATGGCGGATTCACTTTCAGATTGGTATCGAAGCTCAGCAGGTCTTTATCTTCGAATGCAAGCTGATGGGCCGCAATGTCACACGAAACCGGCAGGCCTTTCGCTTTCGCTTCGCGGATCAGTTCAACGCCTTTTGAGGTGGAAAGCAGCGCTATATGCAAAACCGGCGAAGAAGTGTCGTAAGTATTCTTTTCCAACGCGTATTCGAGTAGTTTCAGGTCGCGGATCAGCATCATTTCCTCTGCCAAGGACGGCATGCCTTTCATACCCACGAGCGTGCTCGTTACGCCTTCGTGCATTTGTCCGTACAGGGTCAATTGCCGGTCTTCCGGGCGGTTGATGAGCAATGCATTGAGCGGACGCAGGTATAGAATGGTTTTCAAAAGCAAATCCGCATTCTGTACCGGCTCTTCACCGTCGGTAAATGCGATCGCTCCTGCCTGGTGCAAGTCCATCATTTCGGTAAAATCGACACCGTCGGCCTTTTTGGTAACGGCCGCCGCGGGGTGCAATGTTACCAGGCCCCCGAACCCGCTGTGACGAATGTAGTTCAGCGTGTCCTTCGTATCGACTACCGGCTGGGTATTGGGCAGTAATACAATTTCGGTAAACCCGCCGTGCGACGCCGCTTCCCGCACCGATCGCAAATCCTCCTTGTGCTCAAAACCGGGGTCGCGCCCCTGCACACGCATATCGACCCAGCCTGCGGATACGTATAAGCCGTTGCCATCGATCAGTTCGGCACCCGCGCCGTCTATCTGATCGCCAATCTGTTTTATTTTTCCGTTCTCGACCAGGATATCTTTGACCTGACCATTGAAGGGAGATTTTTTATCAATTACCCGGACCGAGCTAACTAACAATTTCATATTTTATTTCAAACTAAACACCGGATGTAACATCGAACCGGTTTCAAAAAAAAAGCTCCGAATGGAGCTTCAAACCTAATATCAGGCACCTATAAAATTCTGGTACTCTTCTGCTGACAGCAGACCGTCTTCATCGCCGGGGTTAGCCAGGCTGATCTTGACCATCCATCCGCGACCGTAAGGATCGGTGTTCACAAGCTCGGGCTCTCCGTCGAGTTCTTCATTTACTTCTAGCACAGTACCGGCAACGGGGATGAAAAGATCCGAAACGGTTTTCACAGCTTCCACAGATCCGAATACATCGCCTTTTCCCAGTGCTTCTCCAACGGTGTTAATGTCCACATACACAATGTCACCTAATTCATTCTGGGCATGCTCGGTGATGCCGATAATTGCCGTATCTCCTTCAATACGAATCCATTCGTGATCTTCTGTGTATTTAAGTTCTGATGGAAAATTCATGATAAAATCAGGTAAGTTGTGAACATCTTTGAAGCGCAAATTACACGATGTAAGCTGTATTTTCCAAATCAAAATGTTATTCAGCCAAATTGAACTTCAACTGTACGCCACCGGCTGTGCTGGCGCGATAGAATGAGTTGGAAACCAGCGGGTCGTTGAACGTCCGGTCGAAATAGAATTGTACGCTCAAACGGTTGTTGACCATGTAATTCACTGTCGGGCGTAGCTGGAAGTTGATGTTTCCGGCAATCGGGATGTTCTCCCCGTCAAACTTCCGCTGGATCGAGCGCGTATCCCTGAACGTCATCGCAAGCTGCATCGTCACATCGTTTTTCAGTTTCTTCTTCACGCCATTGATCTTGAACGGCAGGGGTACATTGTTTTTTGTAAAACCAATGTTCACCGTAATGTCCTGGTTGAAGAGCTCCGCCAGCTGCGAGTTCGACAGGTTCAAGGCAATCGTTCTGTCGCGGTTATATTCAATCCGCGCTGTAATGCGGCTTTGTGTGCGCATTTCCACACCCACAAGCGGCTGAAACTTCTCGGAAAGCGTAATGGTACTCATCGCAAAAACCGGCACATACTGGCCCAGATCATTGAGCCTCGACGACAACGGATAGCCCGTCACCGCAAGGTTTACATACAGCGCCTCATAATCGAGCGATGATGTAAAGTTGCCCACGCTGTAATTAGACATGTATTTATGCCTCAAAGTAAACGAGCTGAACAGCCGCTTGAAAGCCGGTAGCTGCGACAGACCGTTATAACTGAGGTCCCAGTTAGGCATCGGGAATTTCAGGAACGGGTTCGTGCGCACGGTCTTGGGATCTTTGCCGGTATATGCCGCGAAGAAGGACGATATCAATACATCCTGCGATGTTTCGTTGTATTCGCCTCCGCTCTTGTTCTCCTCGTTCAGACGGTCCCTCAGAATAGCACGGTAAGCACGGAATTTGTCAAACACCGGGGAAGAATTATCCCTTCTCATTTTGGCAAATGCAGTCCGGAACGACATGAACGACATACTGAACTGGCCGTTCCGCAACGGGCTTTGCGAAACGAAATTCCCTGACGAATCGGGACGGTAGAATTCCTGATAAGCATCCTGCCGCGTCAGTCTCGCCTCGATGATCAGCCTGAAATCCTTGAACGGCTCCAGCGTGGTGTTTGCCGAGAAGTTCTTGGCAATGGTTTGCTGGAATGGCATATTCTGCTGCTGGCTCTTCGTGATCCAGCCCTTTTCCGCAGCCTTGATCTGGAAGTTCCTATCCTGCTGGCCCAAAACAAAAGGTAGCCCCGGCGCATTGGCATTATCCAGCCCGAAATATTTAGGTGCTCTCAAATAGCCTGGCAATGCAGTCGTTTCCAACACCGAATAGCTGAAATTGATGCCTCTCACGGTCATCAATGTTCTGGTAAGGGCTTTCACAATGTCGGTCGTGCGCATATCGATATCCTCGATGTCACCCGGGCTACGCGCGAAGTTCTTTCTCGCAACGGATGGCGTGTTGGCAAATTTCAGGTAGCGGAGTTTGTTATAGAGTAATACAAAATCCACTTTTCCGGTAATGCCGCGCTCGCGGCTATTTCGGATAATGTCCCCAAACGGCAAGCCTGTCGTATCCTTCAAACCGAGTGCATTCGCCTGGTAATTGTAGCCGATTGAATGTTTATAGTCTGCCGACATCCAGTCCAGGACCGGGATCTTGTCGAGCGGTAACCGGTAGGTAAGGTCAATTTTCTGGTCAAAATTCTTGATACGTCCCAGCTTTTTGAAATTGCTCCAAAGCGAATCCTTCTTGATCCCCGTGTTAATGTCACCTTCCGGCTCATCGATAATGGAGTTTGCCGAAGCCGCGTAGGTCAAAGTCATGTTACGGGTCAGGTTCCAGCCGAAATCGTAGTAACGGTTAAACCAGAAATATTTCTCGTACAGCGGCTGCATACCGTCGGTAGTAAGGTCGGCATTGCGGAGTTGGGTTTTCAGGAAGCGACGGTCCACATCGGTCCGGAGCGAAACCATGTTCGGTAGCAGCGTTACATTGAACTCCTTGATAAATTCCGCCCAGCGACCGGTTGCCTTCCATTTCTTGAATGGCTCGATGGCTTTCGGCTGGCTCGCGTACATGTACGAAATGCCTGCCTTGTACATCCGCTGGTTATATTCCTGCGTCAGGATATTCCGCCGCTTGTCATCGCTGAATGCATAGGTAAACGAGAAGTTCTCGAAGTCGAAGAAATGGTTTTTGGCCCCCGGTTTCGTTTTGACCTTCCGCACATTCGAGAAGTTAAACCCTCGTCTGACGGCATTTTCCTCCACCATCCGCCTGTAACCGTCGCGCTCTTCGTCCGTTCGAAGGTTATCCAAAGACATGCTCAACGGCGTATCCGGATCGAGCGGGTCGAAGTGCGGTTTCACATTTCTTCTGTCATAGCTCACAAAGAGCGGGATCTGGAAGCCCCAGTTGGCCGGGAGTAATTTGTCCAGGGCAATATTGGAAGAGAAGCCGTATTCCGAAGTAAAGTTACGCGATCGTTCACCAATGCGCTGTTGAACCGTTCCGAAACCGAATGTCTCAATCCGGCCCGATGCGGTCAGCGTTGCAAAGTCAGCCAGTTTCGCATTCAGCTGGGCGATGGCCGCCATACCGCCGGTGTCGTCAAAACCTTCGACGTGCATTTCATCCACCCAGATACAAAACGACTTCGCCCGCTCGTCCACCGATTTCGGGTTTCTCATACCGATCATCATCACCTTCACGGCGCTCAAATCCGGGTTCCCGACCACCGTCAGTTTGTACCGGCCGTCAGAAGTGGTAACCGTGTAAGGTACGCTCAGGTTTTTGTCAATTTGCCGGTTACGCTGCGCTTTCGCATTGATCAGGTCCGCCAATGCAATGTTGATCTCGTTGCCCTCAGGCCAGATTTCCTCACGGCTTTTCGGACCTGGGCCCGTCGATCTCAATGCCGACAGATCGATCTCATAATAATTCTGCGTGAGGTCAGTGCCGATCCGCATGAAAGTACCTACCGCATTATCCTCATTCTGCTCGTTCTGCATGTGCACATACATACGAAGGCGCTTGCGGAAAAGCAGGTCGAGGTTCACATTTTTGAAAACAGCTCTTGAATCGCCATCACGAAGGTCGGTCACACAAAGACTCATCGATTGCTCGTTGAGCAACAATGGCGGGCGCTGGGTATTGTCCTGATCGCGGATCCAGCCCGGAGGGATATCGTACTTGTATTTATCGCTATTAGCCTGGCTATTTTCTTCAACACTCACAGTCCCAACGGTAAATTTAGCATCGTAAGGCTCGGGCACTTCCTGCAAGCCGGGAGCATCCAGGTTGTAGGTGTATTTCCGATACTGCTGACCTACCATTTGAAGTTGGGCAAAACGCAATACGACAGGCTGCTGGAAATCAGTGAGGTACATGCGCATAAAACGGATCGATTTAAAACCATTCATGCTACCTACCAATCCTGAAAACTCTTTAATAGGAACCCTGAAAAGGTACCAGGTCTGCTTGTCGGCAGTGTTTACTGTTTTATCAACAATATATCCATTGCCTACCGCCAGCTGTCCGGGTTTCAGGTCTATTTCGTATTCGTAGTAGGAATCGTTGTCGTTGATCGTGTTGTCGACGTTCATGTCCTCGCCGTCGGGAATGTTGGTCGAAGCCGGTGTTACGTCCACTGACCGTCCCTGGCTTTCGGGGGAGTTATTCTCCATCCCGATGTAATTTTTGTAGCGTTCCAGCACTTTCAGACCGGCGCTGTCGAGATCGGCACCCAGGAAGAACTGGAAATCGTCACCGGAAGGATCAGCAAGGATTTTTGCGCGCGCCTCGGCGGTAAGGTTGGCTGGGAGACGGTCAATGAAGGTTTTGAAGAAAGTACGCTCTTCCTCGTTAGTCAAACCATCCAGACCCACATCCTGTTTCTGGCGGGCCCCGTCTTCATTGCTGAATGCATTGATCAGGTATTGCGATTTGGTAGCATAACCCCAGGCCGTTGAATCGACATTCACGCCCACTTGCTTAGGCACAAGCGGCAGACCGTTTTCAAAATTGTAACGTTCGTCAGGAATTACATCTTCTGAAATATCCCCAAGGTTGAATACCAGCTTTCCGCCAGTAGTGTTTGGCTTTGGCTCGGCTGAGCCGTCACGGACCTTTCCGTTGTCATCATTGATAAACGGATCGAGCATCCAAAACTCGATACTCTCAATATTGGCATTATCAAAGTCATTATCCGAAGTAATAGCACGGCTCAACGCCCCGAAGTTATTTCTCGGGTTTTTCATGCGGCCATCCGGATTGAGGTCGGTATTGTAGTTATACATTCCACGCTCGCTTGGATAATAGGCAATATCCAGCACCTGCTGCGGGTAAGTTACCAAACCGGCAATAGCGCGGTTCGGGAAAATCTCATTGGGAAGGTAAAGCCTTTCGTAGTAGTTTTTCCGGTCGTCATCGTCAATGTTGGCCGGCGGCTGATACCCGCCGCCTAGGCCCTGTGCCCCACCGAAGATGTTATCGACGGTATAGGCCGAAATCTTCGCACGTTTGTAAGCATAGTCCAGGTTTTTACCACCGAACCCATTCCTGAACTTGTTGGGGACGGCTGCCAAACGCCACTTCTGAGGCTGACGGGCCAGATCATAAACCGTTCTTGCCGCTTCAAAATCGTCCACCAGCGAGCGGTTATTCACATCTTTCGAAACACCGGGAAGCAATTTTGCAAATTCCCCTTTGAACTGGATCGACGACATTTCCTTGGTTTGGATCAACGGCAATGCATCCAGCCATTTGGTCAGGAAGGGCGCGTCTTTGCGGAAATTCACGTCAAACCCGAGCATGGTGTTGTTCACAGGTTCGTTCCCGATAGAAACCCGGGACAAGAAGCCCGCGGTACGTTCCTTGTATTTCATGGCCGTTAGACCAACACTCAGATTGCGATTGACTACATAATCAAGGCGCGTTCCTACCAAAGTCCTGATCTGGTTCTGGAACATGTCGGGCCGTTCATACTCGATCACGATCTCGCGGCCGGAAGCCAGTACGCTGGCATTCAATATCCGCACACGACCGATCTGCGCCTCCACGATATAGTCTGAGCCCGGCGAAAGCGGCACCCCTCCCGAAGTTACGGTCACCGAAGTTTCAAGTACCCCGAACGGCAGCTGCACCTCAGCCCCGCCGCTCGATTGGTAAGCACCTTTAATATAAAACTTATTGCGCTCGGAAACCTGCTGCGCGTCGATCATCGTCGTGCGGTACAGCTCGTTGAATACATATTTATTGCGATAAACATCCTCGCCCGGGCCGAATT
>CBIHPQ010000311.1:0-8291 GCA_966211825.1 uncultured Dyadobacter sp.
TCGTGGACGATCAGGTGCAACTCCTCCCGGAAATCCTGGTGGGTAACGCTGATCGTGCCGCTATTGGTCGCTTTGTTGGCATTATCGATCAGGTTGTGCAGGATGATCCCGACCAGTTGCTGGTTATTCTTGATGATCACACCGGGCGGGACGCTATTGACAAACCGGTTGGAATTCACCTCGGCGTCCTGCGTGAATATGGCGAACTTTTGTTCCACCATCTCGTTCAGGTCGAGATAGGTGAACTGGACGTTGGAATTCTTGTACCGCAACACTGTATATTCCAGCAGGTTTTTCATGAAATGGTAAAGCCGGTAGCTCGATTGGCTAATGGCCCGCACCGTCGACAAATCGGGGTGGTTGCGCGCGAGGCGCCCGGTAGTCGTCATCAGGAACCGCAATGGGCTTTTGATATCATGCGAAATGCTGGCGATGAGGTGCTTTTGGTGGGAATACTCCCTTTCGAGCTTCTTCCGGGAATCTTCCAGGTAAGCGAGGCTTGAACGCAGTTCACTCGTTTTTGCATCCAGATCACTGATCGTGTCGTAGAATGAGCTGAAAAAGTAATAATTGATCAGCACCAGGAAAACAAAATTGTGGAAGAGCAGGATCACGATCGTTATCCTCCCCGACCCCCGCGGCCCCCACGGGATGTTCGCCCCCAAATGGTGACCCAGTAACACATACAAAATAAAAGGCATGATGGCGACGGTCGAATAGATGACGCCCCACCGATTGCCCAGGCCGTAGAAAGCGCAGATGCTGATAATGACGACATATTGAAGGGTTACCAGGTCGAACCCGTTCTGGAACAGGAAAAGGTTCGTCCAGATGATGCCCATAAAGATAAGTATGGCGGTGTGGATTGCTTTACGCCACTGAAAACCAGCCCCTACTGCAATGAAAAAGATAACGGCAATGCCCAACAACACGGCCACTCTCAGCGCCTGCAAACGGTAGTTTTCGACTGCGTAAAAAATGAGCAGTAGCGACGTGGTAAATATTCTCAGGTAAAGCGCGTAAGAAAGTACTTTGATGCGAGCCCGATTGAGGATACTTGGTTCACCCTCTAACTGTTTTCGGACAGGCCATTCCAGAATCGATCGGATCATGTATTCATGTTTTCTAGATCGCTGTTCGCCGGGGTCAGACGATGCGATAAGACCCAAATCTACCTAAAAAACACAACAGATAATGTAGAGAAATTGCCACAAGCAAAACAATGGCGGGCTACAATGGCTTTCTGGGGCCAATGTTAAATTTGTAAAATCCTGCAAGTGAACGATTGAAGAGATGAATGCAGGAACCTGGATTTGAACGTATAAAGTACGTTAATAAACGTTGAGTATAACTTACACCTTCCGGTACTACCGAGAAGGTGTTTTTTTAGTGCTTTGATGGATAATCTGGCTGGCCTGCGGCCCCGAATGATGATGAAAGAGGAACGTTGTAATGCAAAAAAAGGAGTGTGCGTTTCAGCTTTGTTTTCCCAGCTTGTCCTGGGCCTGCTTTTTCGACTTCTTCACCTCACCCGGCGTAAACTCCCCGTTGATCCATCTGACGAAGTTTTTTGACTGGACCTGATACACCTGGGCTGACAAGGGTTTCAGATCCGACTTTTCGATTTCAAGAAGATAATCAGCCAAAAGGCGGTTGATTTCTTCCAGGTATTTGCTTTGCGTCTTCATAAGAGGATTTGTTTTTACAAAGAAAGAACTATTCTGATACTCAATCAAGTGCGTGAATTCGTATCACTTTGCAAGTATAACCCATTCCCCTTGATCAGTTTTGTATTTTGTGGTGAGAACGCTTAATTCCAGGGTGTAACGAGCCCTTCATGGGGGGACGATTTGACGTTATCAAATCCCTTCAGTGGCCACTAAATTTTTACTACAAAACACTACCCAAAGCGCGCTACCGGGCGCTTGCAGCATTTACGATACCGGCTTGTAGCCAGGTTGAGCCACAGCACATTAGCAGGCAGGTATAAAAATAAAGCGGCACAGCCGGAACCCGGCCATGCCCTCATTATAACTTTTCCAATATAAGAACTAGTCCCGCCGGCGCAGGTACACATTATTGCTGATCGATTCCAGTTTCACGTCCGGCCCGCCGCCGTTGATCTTCCCTTCGAGCAGGTAGCCGACGATCGGGTTCTTCTCTTTTTTATTGCCAAAATCAATGTCAAGATCGGAGTATACTTCGCCGGTAATGGTTTTGACAGCCACATTGGCGCCCTTGGATTTCGGCCAGGTCATATCCACGTAGCCGCTAATCGTTTTGGCAGCCACGCCGGCAGTAGCGCCTTGAATATCGATATTCCCATTGATGGTTTCGAGTTTCAGTTTGGCTTGGAGCGGCAGGGTTACCTGATAGTTGATTTTGCTGCAAACGTAGTAGCGGTGCTCTCCGTCGTCGCTCTGCCACGAGCTTTTCTCCCCCGGGCAGTCCTCCCCTTTTCCGGCTTTCAGTTTTTCCTTATCGTAGTCGGTTTTGAGAATGATCTCGTCCGACGTCGTGCTGGTGGTGACCACAAAGGCGTCGTTCAACTTATTCTGATTGATCTTCACTGACATATGGACCGAAACCTCGGGCTTATCCCAGTAGCGCACCTGAATGCTGTCGCCGAAGCGCAGGTTAAGGTTCACGGTCTTGCCCGATTCGTAAGGCAACTTTTTGTCGATGATCTTCTGGGCGAAGGCGGGGGCGCAAACAACGCCCAAAATGGCTAATAACAATGTCTTTTTCATGGTAACAGATGCAGGTTTAGGTGTTATTTCTGCTTGCGGATGTAAATGTTGCTGCTGATCGTGTTAAGCGTCATTTCCACGCCCCCGCCGTTAATCGCGCCGTCCACATTGGCCATACCGCCGACTTTGGACATGCCGTCTTTGCTGTTTTTCAGGCCGAGGTCGAAATCCGTGTACATTTCCCCGTTGATCGACCGCAATTTCAGGTTGGACTTGGCCGCCGCCGGCAGGGTAATGTCAATTTCGCCGCTGATCGACGAGATGGCCGTCGGCTTGCCCTGTGCGAGGTTCGAGAAAGTGGCCGTTACCTCGCCGCTGGTAGTATTGGCCACCACCGGCCCGGTAATGTTGTTGAGGACGATATTCGAGTTATTCGTTTTGATTTCCAGGTCACCATCCATATTCGAAACCGTAAGCCCCGAGCCGCCCTGCCAATTGGTTTCCACGAATTTCACACTCACCTGGCGCGGCAGTTTAATCGTGTACTTCACCGATTTCCGGGTCGCCTTCTCGATTTTCAATCCCGAAGCGTCGGGCGTTACCGACAGCCCGATGCCCGAGTTGTCGACCGCCGAATAGTACAACGGTTTCAGGCCTTTCGCGCGGTCGGGCGGCGCTTCAAAGCCGGACGACGCCTGGATAATCACCTCGTCGCCATTATATCCCTCGATCTTGACCGTGCTGGCGGATAATTCCAGCACCACTTTTTTATCTTTCGAGTTCGCGAGCTTGGTCTTGTACTCGGGAGATTGGGCGCTAGCAATGCCCAGCCCCCAAAGGAGGCCTGCACTGATTAACAGTACTTTTTTCATGGTTTTGATATAGAAAATTAAATTGTTTGCTTCTCAAAAGGCCCCTTTTTCAGGGATTGAAATCCCTGGCCAAAATATTTTTCTGCCAAGGAGCAGAGGCCATTCATCCTTTCCGAGGGGTTAAACCCCGGGTTGCAGCCGGTTCATACCTTCCGTTGCTTTGAGGCGCACGACGTCCAGGACTTCCTGGTCGCGGGCGAGTTGCTGGAACTGTTCCACCGCGCGCTTTTCTTTGATCGCCACGAGGGCTTCTATGAGGGAGATCTGGATATTAGGGTCTGTCTGGATCGCGAGCGACCGGATCAGCGCTTCCTTCACCTCCGTTTCAGCCGCAAAGTGCGTCAACGCCTGGCAAGCCGCGAGCCTTACATTCACATTAGGATCGAAATTGAGTGTATTGATCAGCAGCTGCGTAATGTCGCGGTCGGCGTCCGGGATCTCATAGCTATGGTTCACAGCCTGTATCCGCTCGCTCGCCGATGTATTGTTCATTTGTTCAAATGCAAGTACCTTTTTCATTTCCGATACTTCCCCGGCCTCTTTTCCGCCCAGCGCCGTCATTGCAGGGCCCGATCCGGATTGGAACACCCAACCCGCGCCAAAACCGATGATCAGCAGCGCCAGCCCGGCCGCAACGCGTAAGAGCCACGTTCCCAGCTTCCGCACCGGCCCCTGCTTCGGCGGATCGAGCATAAGCGCCAGTTCATGATTGAAGGTCAATGAGGGCTGCTCCTTGCGTGCATTCATAAAATAGCCGAATTGCGCCGCGTGGCTTAATAAATGCCCGGGTACCTCGCCGCTTTGGAAAAACTGCTTCAATGCACGCTCCTCTTCCAGTGACGTTTCGCCGTCGTAGTATTTTTCCAGTAACTTTTCAATATCCGGTACCATAGTTCTCTGCTTTTAAATAATTCTCACGCAACTTTTGCCTTGCCCGCGAAAGGATCGTCCGGATGTTGGCATTACTCAGGCCGGTTACCTCTTCGATCTCTTCCAAAGTGTACTCCTCCACGTCGCGCAGGTGCAGTACCAGCTTCTGCTGCTCCGGTAGCTCTCCGATAAGCCGGTGCATGAGCCCGGCGCTGTCAGTGTTTTCTACCTGCCGGTAAGGCGAAACGTCCGCTGCCTGCATGGCGACCATATCCGTGTCGTGACTCGTTTTTTGTTTTTGATGGGATTTCAACCGGTCCAGACAAAGGTTTTTCGTCATCTGCACCGCCAAGGCCTCCACGCTGTGGTAACTTTCCAGCTGTTGCCGGTTGGTCCAAAGCCTCAGGAATACATCCTGAATGGCATCCTCGGCCTCCTCGCGGTTGCGAAGAAACATCTGCGCCAGTCGGAACAGGCGCCCCTGGACGGGAAGGATGCGTTGGTTGAAGGCTTGTAAATCCATATTCAATGGCATAGACGACCGGCTGCGGTAAACGTTACAGGATTTACGAAAAAATTTTCAACAGCGTCCAGCCCCGAACAAAACTGTTCGCTTTCGGACAAACAGGAAAGAGTGAAAACTGCCTGAATGCGCTAAAAAAAGCGTTTCCGGATTTTGGCAAAGTATTTGTTTTGCATTATTATAACTAATAAGCTGTCGGGTTATGAAAAGAACTTTTCTCGGGGAATTTGAAGAAATCGTCCTGCTGGTGGTGGCCGGTTGCACCGACGAAGCCTACGGCGTGACGATCTGGGAGCGTGTGCAGGCGTACACGGGCCGGTCCGTTTCGCTCAGCGCCGTGCACGCCACCTTGTACCGGCTCGAAGAAAAGGGATTTCTGACCTCGGAAATGGGCGGTGCCACAGCCGAGCGCGGCGGTCGGCGGAAGCGGTTTTTCACCATTACCAACTACGGCAACCGCGCATTGCAGGAGATCAACGAAATCCGCCAGCAACTTTGGCAGGCCATTCCAGCCGAAAAGCTGCAACCGAAGCTGAGCTTTTCCTGATATGGAAAAAGAACCGCAACACCACAGCCCGCCCCGCTGGGTCGAAAGGCTGCTGACGATCATCATCGCGCCGCATTTCCTGGAAGACATTCTGGGCGATCTGCATGAGTTATATGAGCGACAGCTCAGGCAAGGGGGCGTCCGCGCGGCGCGCCTTCGCTACCTGCTCGCTTCGGTGCGTTACATACGCCCCTATTTTATGAAACGAAAACCCCGCAGCTATTCACCTACCTACATTTTCAGTCCGGCCATGATCAGAAACTATCTCAAAATCTCGCTTCGTACGCTGGCCAAAAACAAGGCATACAGCTTCATCAACATCACAGGCCTTGCCATGGGAATGGCAGTAGCGATCCTGATCGGTCTCTGGATCTACGACGAGCTATCGTTCGACCAGTATTTCGAAAACCACGACCGCATTGCGCAGGTGTGGCAGCACCAGACATTCAACGGGCAGGTCGGCACCCAAACCTCGCTGCCCTTCCCGATCGGAGACGAGATCCGGCGCAACTACGGGGCCGATTTCAAATATGTGATCATGGCCTCCTGGAACAGCAAACATATCCTCGCCGCAGGAGAGCGGAAATTCAATAAGAACGGGATGTTCATCGAGCCCGACGCCCCCGAAATGCTTAGCCTGCGCATGGTCCACGGTACACGTGCCGGACTGAAAGACCCGTACTCGGTGATGCTCTCCGAATCGGTCGCAAAGGCCTACTTCGGCGACGCCGACCCGACAGATAAGACCCTAAAACTCGATAATAACCTCAATGTAAAGGTTTCAGGGGTATATGAGGATTTCCCGAACAACACCACTTTCCGTGAAGTGTCGTTCTTGATGCCCTGGCAATTGATGATCATTGCCAACCCCTGGCTCAACACTATGGAGGACCCGTGGCGTCCCAACGCCTACCAGACATTCGTGCAGCTGATCGACAATGCCGGTATCGACCAGGCCACAGCACGCATTAAAGACATTAAAAAGAAGAACATCAATAAGGAACAACTGAAATACAAACCAGACGTTTTCCTGAACCCCATGAGCGACTGGCACCTCTATTCCGAATTCAAGGAGGGCCGCCGGGTGGGCGGGCGCATCGAATTTGTATGGCTTTTCGGCACGATCGGCGTGTTCGTTTTGCTGCTTGCCTGCATCAATTTCATGAACCTCAGTACGGCGCGCTCCGAAAAGCGGGCCAAGGAAGTAGGCATCCGCAAGGCCGTAGGATCGGCTCGCAACCAGCTGGTTACGCAGTTTTTCTCCGAATCGTTTCTCGTAGTCGGCTTCGCCTTCGTGCTTTCGATCGTGCTCGTGGTGCTATGCCTGCCGTTTTTCAACGAAGTGGCCGACAAAAAGATCAACATGCCGTGGTCGATGCCTGAATTCTGGCTCGCCGGCATTGGTTTCAGCATTATTACGGCCATTGTCGCGGGCAGCTATCCTGCACTATATCTTTCTTCATTCCAACCTGTTAAAGTTCTTAAAGGCACTTTCCGGGCAGGCCGCTTTGCCGCCGTGCCCCGAAAAGTACTCGTGGTGGTGCAGTTTTCGGTGTCGATTATCCTCATTATCGGCACAGCCGTAGTGTTCCGGCAGATCCAGTTTGCCAAGAACCGCCCGGTGGGATACAGTCGCGAAGGGTTGATTTCCATTTCCACCTCGACAGCCGACGTTCACAAGCATTTCGATGCCGTACGGCAAGACCTGAAAAGCATGGGCGCCATTGCCGAAATGGCCGAATCGGGCAGTCCTACCACCGAAACGTGGTCTTCGACGAGCGGTTTTGAATGGAAAGGTAAAGACCCGGAACAATCCGTTGATTTCTGGTTCGACGAAGTTTCCTATGATTATGGAAAAACCGTCGGCTGGCAATTCGTGCAGGGCCGCGATTTCTCCCGCGAGTTCGCGACTGACTCGGTGGCATTGATCGTGAACGAAACCGCGGTGAAATTTATGGATCTGAAAAATCCCGTCGACGAACCTATGACCTGGTTTAAAAAGCCTTACAAGATCGTCGGGGTGATCAGGGACATTGTGGTAAACTCGCCTTACGCTCCGGCCAGGCCGCAATTTTTCTGTCTTTCAAAGGGACAGGGCAATGTGATCAACATCCGGCTCAACCCCGCAGCAGGTTCCACGGCGTCCATTGACAAGATCAAAACGGTTTTCGAGAAATACGATCCGGGCTCGCCATTCGAATATGAATTTATCGACGACGTTTATGCCCGCAAGTTTTTTGATGAAGTGCGTATCGGCAAGCTGACGACCTTCTTTTCGATACTTGCCGTACTGATCAGCTGCCTCGGTTTGTTTGGCGTGGCTTCGTTCATCGCCGAGCAGCGTACCAAAGAAATAGGGGTCAGAAAAGTGCTTGGCGCGACGGTTATGAGCGTCTGGGGCCTGCTTTCCCGCGACTTTGTCATGCTCGTTTGCATTGCATTCCTCATCGCTACTCCGGGCGCGTATTATTTCCTGAACAGCTGGTTGCAAAAATACGAGTATCATACGACCATTTCCTGGTGGATATTCGCATTGACGGGCCTGGGCACGCTGCTGATCACCCTGCTGACGGTCAGCTTCCAGGCGATCAAAGCCGCGACGATGAACCCTGTCCGCAGCCTCCGGTCGGAGTAGTGCCGCAGCTAATTTTGGATCATTTCAAAAAATGGAAAAATGCCTGAACACCGTCCGCCCCGCTGGGCAGATTACATGCTCGAAAAGTTTGTGAACCCGCGTTTCCTGGAAGACATTCAGGGAAACCTGGAAGAAGTCTTTGCGCGCCGCATAC
>CBIHPQ010000312.1:0-8290 GCA_966211825.1 uncultured Dyadobacter sp.
CGGAATTCATGCGGGAGGAATTGGAAAAACTGAAAGATAAATATCCGCTGATCGGCGAAGTACGCGGCATCGGCCTTTTGTGGGGAGTGGAATTGGTGAAAGACCGCAAAACGAAAGAAAAGGCTGTGCAGGAAGCGGAGATGGTGATGTATGAATGCCTTAAAAACGGTCTCAGCTTTAAAGTATCGCAGGGAAATGTAGTGCAGCTTTCACCGCCACTCATTATCACCCGCGAGCAGCTTGCGGCAGCATTGCAGATCCTGGAAAAAGCCATAGAAACGGCTTCGGTTTTGGTTTAGAAAACTCAACATTTTGACCATATGCGCCTGAAAGAAGCACTTACGCGATCGAATACGTTTTTTATCAGCTGGGCTGTCATTGCTTCATTCGGGGCTTATTTCTGCATGTATGCTTTTCGTAAGCCTTTCAATGCCGGGCTTTACCAGGGGTTGGAGCTGGGCGAGATGAGCTACAAAGCGATTCTGATCATCGCACAGGTGGCGGGTTACACCCTTTCCAAGTTTGCGGGTATCAAAGTGATTTCCGAACTGAAACACAATGCGCGCGTCAGGCTCGTGATCGGGCTGATTTTGGTGGCAGAACTGGCACTACTGTTTTTCGGGCTGGTGCCGTATCCCTACAACTTTGTGTTCCTCTTCATGAATGGCCTGCCGCTGGGAATGGTCTATGGCGTTGTGTTCAGTTTTCTGGAAGGGCGCCGGTTTACGGAAATGCTGGCGATGGGGCTTAATATCAGCGTGGTAGTGGCGTCGGGTATCCTTAAAACAACTTACATTGAAGTCCACGGCATATTTCCCGGCATCTCGGAGTTCTGGATGCCGTTTTTTATGGGTCTGCTTTTCCTGCCGCCGTTCCAGATGTTTGTGTGGATGCTTTCGGTGATCCCGAAACCGACTGTCGAAGATATTGCCTTGCGCACCGAGCGGGTACCCATGACGACCGGGGATAAGCGGCTCGTCATGCGGCAATTTGGCTTCCCGATCGTGTGCCTCGTGATTTTTTACGCCACGCTAGTCGTCGTCCGTGATTTCCGCGACAATTTCACCATTGAAATCTGGAACGAGATCGACTCGCATTGGGGCAGCAGCGTGCTCACCACCACCGAAATGATCACGGCTATCGTCGTATTGGTTATTATCGGCGCGCTGGCTTTCGTGCGCGACAACCTGACCGGTTTCCGGCTGGCCTACCTGATCCTTTTCGGGGGTGTTGTCCTGATTGGCGTTGGCACGTTGCTGTTCGAAAAATCGGTTATCAGTGGTTTTTACTGGATGCTGCTGGTGGGGCTGGGGCTATTTCTGGCTTATACAGTACTGCAAACCGTCATTTTCGAGCGCATGATCGCATTGTATCGCATCAAGGCCAATGCGGGGTATTTTGTATACATCTGCGAAAGTATCGGCTATATGGGCAGCGTGGGGCTGCTGCTTTACAAAGAGTTTTTTATGAAAGACCTGAGCTGGTCGCGGGTGCTGATGCAGTTCTCCTACCTGCAATTCTGCCTGGGGTTGTTGTTACTGGCGGCAAGCAATTTCTACTTCGATAAATACCGTTCGGGCCGTTCGGCGCCGCGAAGCGGCACACCGTTCGCTGCCGCCTGAGCGCGGACGAAAGGGCATAAAAAAAGGAGGTGCAAATGCCCTCCTTTTTAACATCTCAATTTCACCTTTCAATTTTTACTAAAACCTATTTTGTCGTTTTAAGCTCCACGATGGCTGCTTTCTGAGCCGGTGTCTGCGTATTGTATGGGTTTACTTTTGTCGCTTTCGGTGGTGCCGGCGTTTCTACGACCGGAGTCGAAGCGGGCAACGCGTTTTTGATGTTATTGGCTGATTTATTGTCGTCTGCAAATGCAACTGAACTGGTCAATGCGATAACGCTAACGAGGGTTGTGATCAAAGTTTTCATAGCTCTATTTATTTTTTTTTGTTTCTTGTCTTTGTCTTATTTGATGATGCAAATATAAATGGGATTTTATGAATGACAATGTATTTATTCAATGAATGATCGAACGGCTATTTGAATGGTTTTTATTGGTGATGAGTGATTTAATGGCATATACGTGTTTTTTAAATTTTGAAATATTTAAATATGGGCTAGCCTTCTAAGAAAATGGTTTTTATTTGAAAAATACAATATTTGATAAAATTGCGTTTTAGCGTGATTTGCTATATTGCCTGAATGGCTAAAATGATTAACCTCAAACCTTTCAAAGAATTTGTACAATCCGAATCGCTGGGTGGCGTCGTCCTGATCATTTGTGTGATCATTTCCCTCATCATCGCCAATTCGCCGCTTGCCGGAGCCTTCGAAAGACTACTCGGCACAGAGCTCGGCTTTCATACCGAAAGTGTTAATTTGCGTTATCCCGCATTGCTGTGGATCAACGACGGGCTGATGGCCATTTTCTTTCTGCTAGTGGGATTGGAGATCAAACGCGAACTGGTCGAAGGCGAACTGTCGTCGTTTAAAAAAGCTGCATTGCCCATTTTTGCGGCGATAGGGGGCGTGCTGGCACCTGCGTCGATCTATTTTTTGCTCAACAAAGGCACGCACACTGCCGCCGGCTGGGGCATTCCCATGGCTACCGACATTGCATTTGCCATCGCGATCATCACCATGCTGGGCAAGAAGGCGCCGCCTTCGCTCAAAATCTTCCTCGCCGCGCTCGCCATCGTCGACGACCTTATGGCCATTCTCGTAATCGCGATTTTCTATTCCTCAGAGCTGCATTATACCTATTTGCTCTATGCGGGCGGCATTTTCGCCGTGTTGATGGCGATGAACCGTGCAGGCGTAAAACACCTGGCGGCCTACCTGATTCCGGGCGCGTTCATCTGGTATTTTGTACATCACTCGGGCGTCCACGCGACGATCGCGGGTGTGCTCACGGCCTTCGCCATCCCGACCACGCCCAGTGCTCAAGAGTCGCCATTGGAGAAGCTCGAACATATGCTGGTAACCCCGGTAAACTTTGTTATCATGCCCGATGTTGCATTGGCCAATACCAACATCACCTTCGAAGCAGGCATGCTGGAAGGCCTCACGACCACGCTGGGGCTGGGCATTATTCTCGGATTGGTGGTTGGGAAGCCGCTGGGTATCAGTTTGCTTTCGTGGCTCACGGTGAAGCTCGGCATCAGTAGCATGCCCAGCCACGCGGGCTGGGCGCACATTATCGGGGTGGGAATGCTCGGCGGGATCGGTTTTACGATGTCGGTCTTTATCGCATTGCTGTCCTTCCCGGGCGAGCACCTGATCCTTTCCGAGGCGAAATTCGCTATCCTCGCCGGCTCGATACTCTCCGGGATCCTGGGCTATGCGATGCTGAGTGCTGTGAGCAAGCGTTCGGCACGGTAGGCGCTATTCTGCTTTGCTTTTGACGAGGATGTAATCGATGTGATCGTTTTTGGAAAAGGCAGTGATCTGCGAGTATTTCTGGTAGTTATCCCAGGTCTTGACGCCGTCCTTATCGATGTTGGGGGCAATGTTTTCCGTCAGGTTGAGCAAGCCGAGGATAATGCGGTCTTCAAATTCGTAGTCCGACAAATTGTTGAGCCGGATCTGATCGGCGATTTCGTTGATGAAGATAATCTCGACTTTGCCATCGCGGAAGCTCGCCCTTGGACAATGTTCACAGCCCGCCTTTTCATCTTTATAATAACTCAAAAGCTCTCCCTTGCCCAAAACGGCGGCAACTTCCTGCTGATTTCGCAATGCAACCTGCGGGAGGTCGAGCTCGACGGTAACGGTCGCATTCTCGTCGTGCGTATCCAAGACAAAGAATTTGACAAAAATGGCAATGAGGATCACTATGAAAGAAATGAACTTCCAGTTTGCCCATTTACGTCTGACAGAGGTTTGTTCCATGGAAAGTGGCGTGGTTTTTGAGTATCGGGGTAAATAACTTTGGTTACAACCACGAAATATCATGCCAGACTCACTGAACCGTATGGTTATTACGCCCGAGCTGAATTACGATCAGCTGACGATCGCCGAAGCGACGCTCATTCAGCAGCAGTTGCGTGGCCATTTAAATCTGGAACCATTTCGAAAAGACGTCAAAACGATAGCTGGCGCAGATATTTCCCTGGACCTTTACAGCGAAACGGTGTACGCCGGGCTGGTTGTCCTGAGTTATCCTGAACTACAACCTGTTGCTTACTCGCTGGTCAAAAGCAGCACAATATTTCCCTATGTGCCCGGCTACCTCGCATTCCGCGAAATTCCGGCCATTTTGAAAGCCTACGAACAACTTCCCGTAAAACCCGACATTGTGATGTTCGACGGAAACGGGATTTTGCATGCCCGCAGAATGGGCATCGCTTCGCATTTCGGGGTGCTTACCGGAGCCGTCACGATGGGCTGTGCCAAGAAGAAGCTAGCAGGCCAATATGAAGACCCCCGTACCTCGAAAGGGGAGTACAGCCACGTAACCGATAAGAGTGAGGTGATCGGCTATGCGTTGCGAACCAAGGATAACGTAAAACCGGTATTCATTTCGCCGGGCCATCAGATGAGCCTCGAAGACAGTCTTACCTTTGCGCTCAAATTCACCGGCAAGCACCGCCTCCCCGAGCCCACGCGCCACGCGCACGAGCATGTGAACAGGTTCCGGACCGGGGCGCTAACCGAAGGTTACCACAAAATAGACAGCTGGAAGCTTTTCTGAAAGACGTTACTTTAATGACTTATCAATCTCGTTAAGCAAATACTTCTTCGGATCTGAATCATACTCCCAGAACATGACACCACCCAGCTTGTTGGCCAGAACATATTTGCATTTTTCCCGGACAGACTCTTCATCGTCATAGCTTAGCACATCGCCGGTTTCGGCATTGAGCAGGTAAGGGGCCTTCGCCACGGTGTCGCGGTATTCCTTGTAGCCTTTTTTGTTGACCAGGCTATCTTTAATGTAAGAATAGCCATCGATATACTGTTGCTTGATCTGCTTCTGGCCAAGCCCTTTTTCCAGTTTTGCAACGGTAAACATCCGGCCATAGAATGGAAGGCCAACCACCAGTTTTTCCATCGGCACACCGGCTGCATGAAATCCTTTTACGGCATTATCCACAGATTTGGCCGTTTTGTAGGTTTTGGATGGATATAGGCTCGCATGGTGAACGGCGGTGTCGCCTTGGAAAAGGTCATAGGTCATCAGGTTCACATAGTCGAGGTAGCGCTGGGCTTTGCCCATTTCGGTTGCTTTCAGGAATTCAACCCAGCCGGCCACAGCGGTGGTTAGCAGCTTTTTCTTCCCGGTTTCCTTTTCCAGTAAATCCAGCTCGGCGCGGATCGCGTGGAACATTTCGGTGTAGTTTTGCTTGTCTTCAGGGCGGAAAACATTGCCTTCCTCACCCGGTAAGCCAGGGTATTCCCAGTCGATATCCACGCCGTCGAGATTGTGTTTTTTGATGATCGCAACGCTGCTTTTTGCAAATATTTTACGGGAAGAATCGGTCAGTACGGCGTCGGAAAAGTTTTCGCTCCATGCCCAGCCGCCAATGGATATCAGGATTTTCAGGTCGGGATTGTCGGCTTTGAGGAGATTAAGCTGGCGAAAATTAGTCGTGTCGGTCTTTTCATTGCTCAAAAACGCTTTGCCGTCTTTGATGTCGACGAACGCGTAATTAATGTGCGTCAGCATTTTGGCTTCAATATTACCGGTATTGAGCAACCCGTGGAAACCACCGACATAGCCGATTACCACCGGGCGTTTAGTAGAATCCGCCGAGCCTTCGCCGTTTTTATCGGAAGAACAGCCATTCAGGAAAAGCAAGGGGGCAATCAAAAGCACCATCAGCAGAACAGTACCGATGTTTTTTTGAGTAGGGATCAGGCGCATGGTATCAGGTTTGGTTTGAAGGCTTAAATTAAACATACCTTCAAATCATCTCCTAATCCTGTTGCGATACCGATAACTTTTGTAATGCTTTATTTAAATGAATGCCCTTGCCGAGCACGCCTTTAAAAAGATCGCCTTTCTTTTCGAGGCGGTCGAAAATGTTTTTAATGGTGAAGTCTTTCGGGCTCAGTCCATGTTGCACCTCGCTCCATTCCAGGGGCGTGGAAACCGTCGCGCCGGGCTTCGGGCGGGCGCTGTATGCACACGCGAGCGTCTGGCCGATGCGGTTTTGAAGGTAATCGACGTAAATCTGGTTTTTCTTTCGCTTCGAAAGCGAGCGTTCCAGTGTGGTGATCTTCGGCAACCGTTCGGTGACTAAATGCGCCAGCATTTCGGCGAAATCGCGGGCCTGGTCGTAGTCGTATTTTTTGCCGAACGGAATGTAAACGTGCATTCCGCTTGAACCCGAAGTCTTGCAAAATCCTTCGGCATCCATTTCGTCCAGAAGTTCTTTGATCGTCAATGCGACGTCGATCACATCGTCAAAAGTATTTTTATCGGATGGGTCGATGTCCATGACAATATAATCAGGGTTATCGAGCTTGCTGATGGTCGAGTTCCAGGGATTCATTTCAATGCAGCCCAGGTTGGCGATGTACAGCAGGCTTTCGACGTCATTGACCACGTGGTAATTAACCATTTTACCGGTCGACTCGGCAAGTATTTCCACGGTTTTGATCCAATCCGGTACCGAATCGCCGGCATCTTTCTGGAAAAAGCCTTCGTCTTTCACGCCATTGGGCTGCCGGCGCAATGAGAGCGGGCGATTTTTCAGGTATGGTAAAATATAGGGCGCAATGTTGCGGTAATAGTCTATCAGTTCGCCTTTTGTAATATGCTCGTCGGGCCAGTATATTTTTTCGGGATGGGTAATCTCCGCTTTCTTTTTCATGATGCTTTTCGTTTAGGAGCACTCAGACTTTCTTTCAACTGTGCCATCAGATCACGGCTTTTCGAATGCACGACTTTCATTTTCGTGGCAGCCGGTTTCTTGCCTTTTGCTTTGGCCATGATCAGTTTCAACAACTTTTCATTATAAGTGTCTTTATAATTTGTGATGTCAAAATCGGTCGTAAGCTGCTCAATGAGCTGCACGGCCATATTCATTTCGGCGGGCTTGATCGTCACGTTGGGAATGTTGAGCTCGTCGGTGTCGCGGATCTCCTCGGCGAAGCGGATTTTGTTGAGGATTAGAAGATCTCCCTGGGGCTTGATGAGCACCAGGCTCTCGCGGTTTCGCAATACATAAGTACCGAGGCCGCATTTGCCGGTCTTTTTCAATGCGTCGCGAAGCAATGCATAGGGTTTGGCGCCCGATTTTTCCGGTTGGAGGTAGTAGGGCGTCTCGTAGTAAATGCTATCGATATCCTTTTCGTTGACAAACTCGGCGATCTCGATGATCTTCGACTTTTCCGGACTGGCCTTTTCAAAATCCGTTTCGTCGAGGACCACGTAGTTTTCGTCCACCTTGTAGCCGCGGACGATATTCTCCCATTTCACTTCGCGGCCAGTATTGGCGTTGACGCGCTGGAAATGAATGTTGGCGTGATCTTTCTTGTCCAGCATATCGAGGTCGAGCTCGCTGGCCTGCACGGCGCTGAAAAGTTTCACAGGGATATTAACGAGGCCGAACCCGATCGCCCCGGACCATATTGCTCTCATATTCCTTATATCTGTTGAAAATGAGAGGTTAGCAAAATCTGTGCCTTCATTTTGGCGCCGCGACGACACGAGCTCCGGCGAAACTGAGTGTGATCGGCCGGAGTTTGTGTGGAAAATCAAGTTCGCGGAAGTTGAGAACCGGGCGGCTGTTTTGCAGGAATTGTGGAGTGATGTGTTCCTCCGGGCCGGATCAAATTGATAATTGTTCCTCAAAAATGTACAGCCTGTGTGCCCTTCCTGGCATTATTTCAATAGTGTGTATAAATTTTTTTAAGATATTCACAAAACGCTTGTAATCAATTAATTGAATTTATATATTCCTTAAAAGTTATCGCGTAAGCCTCCCAAAAATATCCTTATACGTCGGTTGTATCCGGGAATCTGGCATGTTTCTTTATAAATGCTTCCCGAAACAATTTCACAACGAGACTAACTCTTAAATCGGATATAACTATGGTAGCGACACTAGGTAACAACCCAGCGAAAAGCTTGAAACCCGGCGCAGTGCTTACGGTAACAGGTGCCAGATCTGAATCGGACGCACAGAGAGAAGTGGCTGATTTTCTACAATTAAGTAACCGGACCGACCTTGGCTATTTTCCTATTTCGAAGGATTACTTCCTGCTTTATCTGAAATCGGGGAATTCGATCAGTGGAATTGCGTAAAGCTTTAACATTTTTGTTTTAAGAAGGACATGGTAC
>CBIHPQ010000313.1:0-8267 GCA_966211825.1 uncultured Dyadobacter sp.
CGGTAAATGCCGGGCATCGACTTCACCTCCGATTTCTGCCGCGTTCCGTCCACGACAAACATGGGGAAAATAAAATCGGATACCTGCAAACTGGTTTCCTGAACAAGGTCACGCACACCTGCGGATTTTCTATTGCGTCGGGGACGACGGGATAATTCAATCATGGTATTGGGCAGTCGGCGATCGGCTTTCGGCCGTCGGCTTTTTTATAGAAGCTTATTGAAATACTTAAAGGGAAAACCACACAAAGAAACGCAGAGTTTCCCGGACAGCGCCTTTTTCAAACACCCTCAACCCAAACCCCCTCCTCCCATTCCTCCTTCTTCCCTTTCCTCCCTCTTCCTTCTTCACCCCACCATCAACTTGAAACCCTCGCCATGCAGGTTCATGATCTGGATAGAGGGATCCTCGCGGAGGTATTTGCGGAGTTTGGTAATGTAAACATCCATACTGCGCGCATTGAAATAGGAATCGTCGCCCCAAATGGTTTTCAGCGCGAAGCTTCGGCTGATGGGCTGGTTGAGATTTTGGCAAAAAAGCCGGAGCAGCTCCGATTCTTTGCTCGTGAGCCGTGCAGAATGCTCGCCGATAGATAATTGCTGGTGATTATAATCAAAGCTATATTGGCCAACGCGAAATACTTTGACGTCCTCTTGCTGGTCTGTTTGCTTGGCATATCGTCTCAAAATCGCCTGGATACGCATGAGCAATTCCTCACGGTCGAAGGGCTTGGTAACATAATCGTCTGCACCAACCCGGAATCCCTGCATGGTATCTTCCTTCATCGATTTCGCCGTTAGAAAAATAATAGGCACATCGCGACCACTCATTCTTACTTCTTTTGCCAGCGAAAAACCGTCCTTTTTGGGCATCATTACGTCAAAAATGCACAAATCGTATTCTTTATCCACAAAATGCTGCCATCCCTTTTGTCCATCAGTAGCAAGATCGGTAGGGAAGCCTTTATCGGTCAGATATTCCTGAAGAAGCATTCCCAGGTTGGCGTCATCTTCAACAAGTAAGAGATTAGGCATTTGGAAAAAGAGTAAATCGGTTAGGCATGCAAGATACGATATCTGAACGGCGGCGGGTTGGCCTATGAATAACGGAATTCAGGAAAAATTGCTGAATGGTTACATCCTGCGTAAATTAACCCGATAAAACTAGCGATCTTTCGTATCTCTGAAACCTTCTTAACTCATAAAAAATGTTAAAATTCATCCTATGGGTCGCTGCGATCCTCGTGATCCTTGGTGTGGTGTACATATCCGGCCCGAAAGTCCCGGAAGCACGCCTTACGCCTGTTTTGCCTACCATCACCAGTGATTTGGCAAGGTTGGAAGAAGAGGTGAACCGCACCGAAAAGGCTACGCCACTCCTGAAACCCGACAATGAAGCGCGCATTGTGTGGGCCAACGACAGTTTAAAGCAGAAAACAACTTACAGTATCGTATATATCCACGGTTTCGGTGCGAGCTGGGCCGAGGGCGATCCGGTCCACAAAGACCTGGCGAAACGATACGGCGCCAACCTCTACCTCGCACGTATGCACGATGCCGGTATCGCCGATACGAATGCATTCGACGACCTCACGCCGGCGAATTTCCTGGCCGGGGCCAAACGTGCGCTGGCGATCGGGAAGGTTTTGGGGGATAGTGTGATCGTGATCGGTACTTCCGCGGGTGGCTTGCTTTCGGTTTACTTGGCCGCTACACATCCGGAAATCAAGGGCTTGGTGCTTTATTCGCCTTGCATGGCCATTGCAAACCCTTCGATGAAACTCGTAACCGGTCCTTGGGGCCAGCAGATCCTGCATAAGGTGATGGGAACGCACAATATGGGTAGGGATTCCATCCCGGCGCAGGCGCAGTTCTGGTTGCAGGGCTACCATACCAATGGGCTTACGACCTTGCAGCAGATGGTCGACGCCATTGCCCGGCCGGAGATTTTTGCGGAGGTGAAAATGCCGGTTTTTGTAGGGTATTATTATAAAAATGAAGAGGAGCAGGATAAAGTGGTCTCTGTGAAGGCTATCCGCAAGATGTTCGAAGGACTCGGAACGCCGGCTGAAATGAAAGAGGAAAAGGCATTTCCGGAGAGCGGCGACCATGTGATCGGCTCGCGGCTGCGGTCAAAAGACGTAAAGGGCGTGTACGAGGCTACCGACCGGTTTTTTCAGGAAAAGCTGCATTTGAAACCAGTAGAAATGCCTGTCTCCCAGCCTTGAACGAGTATGTGAAAGGCACCGCGGGCGGGGCTATTGTGGTTAAACCCGCTAAAAATGCTTTACTTTGCCGGCTTGAACGGACATCCTAAATAATCAACAATAAAAGGAAACATGGCTTACGGTTTATTAAAAGGAAAAAGAGGAATTATATCGGGAGCATTGGATGAAAATTCCATTGCCTGGAAAGTAGCGCTGAAAGCAAAGGAAGAAGGTGCCACATTTGTACTGACCAACGCGCCCATCGCCATGCGTATGGGGGCTATCAATGATCTGGCGAAACAATGCGACGCCGAGATCATCCCGGCCGATGCTACTTCCCTGGAAGATATCGAGAATCTTTTTACCAAATCGACCGAGATCCTCGGCGGCAAGATCGATTTCGTATTGCACTCGATCGGCATGTCGCTGAATGTGCGCAAGGGCAAGTCCTACGGCGACCTGAACTACGACTGGTTTCAGAAAGGCGTGGATATTTCGGCGCTTTCGCTGCACAAATTTTTGCAGGTAGCCGAGAAACTCGACGCGATCAACGATTGGGGATCGGTCGTGGCATTATCCTACATCGCTGCGCAAAGAACGTATTCATTCTACAACGATATGGCCGAAGCCAAAGCCATGCTCGAAAGCATTGCACGCAGCTACGGTTACCGTTACGGAAAAGCCAAAAATGTGCGTGTCAACACGATTTCGCAGTCGCCTACTAAAACGAAGGCAGGCTCGGGTATCGAAGGTTTCGATGCATTCTATGATTTCGCTGAGAAAATGAGCCCGCTGGGCAATGCTTCGGCAGACGATTGCGCAAACTATGCCATCACATTGTTCTCAGACCTGACCCGCTTCGTAACGATGCAAAACCTGTATCACGACGGCGGTTATTCTTCCACCGGTATTTCGGAAGAGCTGGTAACGATGATCCAGCAACAAGCGCAGGCGCAGCAATAACATTTGGTTTACATATTGAGAAAACCCTTCAAGGCACGCGTTTTGAAGGGTTTTCTTTTTGTATTAAAATAAATGCGTATACACACCGTTTCGCGTTGTGTAATATTTGTGAACCAATTAGTTTAGCCAAATAAAATCCATTTATGAATCATCAGACCCATCACCCCTTTTTCAGCAAACTCGGGGCGCAGGCAAGCAGCCTGTTGCTTGCAGCCATGTTCCTTACATTATTCTCCTGCGGAGGCGAAAAAGAAGCCACGAAAGAGGCCGCACCGGCCGCACCTGTTTACACGCTCGTATTCCTGGACAAGACCCAGAGCGTGCATGTCGACAAGCGTTATGTGAACGACAAATACCGCCAGGCGCTGACGGATATTATCGAGAACAATTTGAAGAACAAGGGCGACAAGCTGGAAGTATATTTCATCCACGAAAACACCTCCAAGGCCCGTGCGTTGTCGCTCACCGTTCGGAGCGAAAGGGATAACCTCGAAGGCGCGAACGCTACCGACCGTGAGGGGATCGAAACTGCATTCCAGCTGACGTTGCAAAAGGAAAAAAGCATTTACCTGCGCCAGCTGCTGGCTAAGCTCAACCAGCAGAATACCGGTGCCTCTAACCTCTCAACCGACATTTGGGCGAGCCTGCCCGTCATCGCAAAAGCCGGTGAAAGTGGATCGGAAGTAAAAGTGTATTATTTCAGTGATATGGTGGAAAGTGTAAAAGGCTCCGATCGCCGCGATTTCCATACTAGCCCGCCAATAAGCGACGCAGAAGCTGAATCGGATGCGAAAGAAGATACCAAGAAGCTGGACCAGTACGCGATCGGCTCTCCGCAGATCACTATTGTATCACCATTCGAGCCTACTGCTTCGAGCAAAGAGAACAACCCGCACGTGACGCATTACTGGCAGACGTTGTTTCAGGAACTGGGCGGGGTAAGTGTAGAGGAACTTTGAGTAGGGTATTATAGATTTTGAATGGCTTTCAGATTCTCGACGTGATTAAAAATGGCGCGAATGGGAATCTGGAAGCCGTCGATTACGAAGCTTTTCACGTCGAAGCTTGGGGCTTTAAGAATTAACTTATACTCTTCACCGACGAGGTGATACTGTTCGAGTGTTTCGTTCTCCGGATCAATGATCCAGTATTCTTCGATTCCGTGTGCCTGATAATCATCAAACTTTACACCGCGATCGCGGGCTTCCGTTGATGTTGACAGTATTTCCACAACCAGATCGGGCGTCGGGAAAAGAGTTTGATCAGCTGAGAGCATCACGGCCTTCTCTTTGCGAAAAAAACAAATGTCTGGTTCATAATCGTTTCTGGTCAATGTTATCATGATCTTTTCTATTCCAACAAAGCCCAAATCGCGTTTGTTGACATAAATGTTCATGAGCTGAGCCAGATTAAGCGAAGCTTGATTGTGCTTCATCTTTACCGGAGAGTGGACCACAATTTTACCATTAATAAACTCGGTTTTCTCCTGCTCCGTAATGTCGTTGTAAAATTTCAACCGACGCTTCCGCTCTTCATCGAGTGCTTTCTGCACCGCATCCAGCACCAGATAGGCATCCGGCACATTCATGATTTCCGAGAAAATACGGCTACTCATCTCTTTTGTCAATTGTAGTGTTTCCAAATTTAATAAAGTTTAAGGTGAAAAGATAGACTATTGCATGCTCATCCGGCCCAGTTTTCCCGGTCCAGACTCCGGTATTGAATCGCCTCTGCCAAATGCTCGACCTTGATATCGTCGCTGTCGGCGAGGTCGGCGATGGTGCGGGAAACTTTGAGGATGCGGTCGTAGGCGCGGGCGGAGAGGCCGAGGCGTTCCATGGCCTTGCGGAGGAGCATTTTGCCGGCTTCGTTGATGACGCATATCTGTTTGACCATTTCCGGGGTCATCATGGCGTTGGAGTAAATTTCCCTGCGGTCTTTGAAACGTTCCGTCTGGCGCTGGCGGGCATGTATCACGCGCTCGCGGATCTGTTCGCTGCCTTCGGACTTGCGGGTGGAGGAGATTTGATCGAAGGAAACAGGTGTAACCTCCACGTGAAGGTCAATGCGGTCGAGGAGCGGGCCGCTGATCTTATTCAAATATTTCTGAACGACGCCCGGGCCGCAGACGCAGTCTTTTTCGGGATGGTTATAGTAGCCGCAGGGACAGGGGTTCATGCTGGCGATCAGCATAAAATTGGCAGGATACTCAACTGCCATTTTTGCCCTTGAAATACTTACTTTTCGCTCTTCCAGCGGCTGCCGCATTACTTCCAGCACCGTTCTCTTAAACTCCGGGAGCTCATCGAGAAACAGCACGCCATTATGCGCCAGTGATATTTCACCCGGTTGCGGATAGCTGCCGCCCCCTACCAGCGCAACGTCACTGATCGAATGGTGTGGCGAGCGAAATGGCCTGCGCGAGACCAACGTGGCCTGCTTTCCTAACCTTCCTGCTACGGAATGTATTTTGGTCGTTTCCAGGGCTTCGGGCAGGCTCAGTGGAGGCAATATGCTAGGAATGCGCTTTGCGAGCATTGTTTTGCCGGATCCTGGTGGACCGATCATGATGGCATTGTGACCGCCCGCCGCCGCGATTTCCAATGCGCGCTTGATATTCTCCTGCCCCTGCACGTGCTCGAAATCGGCTTCGTAGTCATTTTGAGAAGTGAAAAAGAGGTCGCGGGTATCAACTATGAGGGACTCAATGTCTTTGGTCCCCTTGAAAAATCCGATAGCGTCGGCTAATGTTTCGACGGCGATTACGTCGAGGTTGTTGACAATGGCGGCCTCGGATGCATTTTCGGCCGGCAATACAATGCCCTTAAAGCCCTGCTTACGGGCTTCCACGGCAATAGGCAGGACGCCTTTGATGGGCCGGAGGATCCCGTCGAGGGAGAGTTCGCCGAGGATAATGTAGTCTTCGGGGTTACGCGTAGAGACGAGCTGGTCGGAGCATTGCAGGGTGCAAATGGCAATGGGCAGGTCGTAGGCGGAGCCTTCCTTCCGGATGTCGGCCGGAGCGAGGTTTACGACGAGTTTCTGCCGGGGCATCTTGTAGCCGAAATGCTTCAGGGAGGCTTCTACCCGCTGCTGGCTTTCCTTCACAGCGTTATCGGCCAGGCCGACCATGTAGAATCCCAGCCCCTGGCCAACATTTACTTCGATCGTAATGATGGTAGCATCAACGCCGAAAACAGCGCTTCCGTAGGTTTTAGAAAGCATAAGTGTGTGCTTTTGAATAATAGAAAGATTTTTGGCAAAAATAGCACGAAAAAGGATTAGGCTGGGAAACCGCCGGGAAGGCTTGCGCAACCGCCTGATCATTCCTAATTTATGAATCCAATTCAACTATCCCCATGAACCGCATTCTCCTGACCCTGTTACTGCTTGCCGGCATTACTTCCGTGGCTGTTTCTCAATCCAAACGGAAGCCTCTGAAAGGAAAAACCATTTGCATAGACCCCGGCCACGGAGGTACGGCGGCCACGGACAGCTATCGCGTCGGCCCCGGCGGTGAGCGGGAGGAATGGGTTAACCTGCGGGTAGGGCTGTTGTTGCAGAAAATGCTGGAAAAAAAGGGCGCAAAAGTGGTTATGACGCGTGTTGAAGACGTTCAGGTTCCTTTGGTTGACCGCGCGAAACTCGCAAAAGATCGCAATGCAAACCTTTTCGTATCGATCCACCACAATGCGACGGCCGATTCGTCGGTTAACTTTCCGATCATCTATTTTCACGGCAACAAGTCCGAGAATGTCGCCAGCGTGGATTTTGGCAAGGCATTGGCCGTGAGCTTACTCAAACATTTACACAAACCCGAGACGCCCGTTTCGCTTGTTTCGGATTTTACAGTTTTCGCGGACGCGGGTGCCTCCGTGCTCCGGAATACCTACGGGGTACCCGCACTTCTGGCAGAAGCGTCGTTTTTTACCAATCCTTCCGAAGAGCAGCGGTTGAAACTACCCGAACACAACCGGGAGGAGGCCGCCGCCTACACCGAAGCCATCATCGCATTCTTTTCAAAACCCGTCGCACCCATTGTTGCGAAGAACTCAAAAGTGCCCTTAATTCCTGCATTTAAGGTTTTTCAGGAGGCCGAGCGGATGACGCCGATTGCCAAACGCTGGCGCCAGGACTTCGACGAAGGCAAGGTGTTTATGACAAAGAGAGATACTGCATTGCTCCGCGAATCGTACGAGCTGTTCACCCGTTCCGCGCGCTCTTTCCCCGATTCCCCCGTGGCCGGCCAATGCCATCAGAACCGCGCGGTGCTGCTTCGGAAGTTAGGCAAAGCCGTTGAGGCAGGGCAGGAAGATCAGCGGTTCAAGGAGTATTATGTGCCCGTATCAGGTAAGTAAGAGTTATTCAACCACTGCGGACACACAAATGTAAGTCGGGATAATGCCCGTCGCGCGGATGCGTACCTCCGCATCTTCCGCCTGCGTGTTGCCCGTGAGGACGAGCGCGGTGTCGAGACCGAACTTGTTGCCGCCCAGGATGTCGGTATTGAGGGTGTCGCCCACCATCAGAATCTCCGTTTTGCTTACATTAGGGTAGTTTTTAATGTGTTGGTAAGCAAAAATAAACATCTGCGGATCTGGTTTACCGAAGCGGATAAACTGCCGGCCGATGGTGTCTTCAATCATTTTGGCCAGAGCGCCAATGGCAAATGATACGCGGCTTTTGGATGCCGGGTAAGTTCTGTCGGTATTGGCTACGATCACCGGAATATTACGTTTTCTTAGCAGGTTGAGCGTTTTGGTGAGGTCGGTATTCCAGTCGAAACCTTCATCGTCCAGAAAAACCAATGCATTGATATCACCCACATTTCCCAGGTCAAGCTCCCGGATGGAAAGCGTTTTGATGTCCGAAGTCTCGATATAATGCGCCGAGTTTTCAGTGCCAAGGTAAGCAACGGTCCCTTTTCTGACTTTCAGGTCCAGGTATTCGCGTGCGAGCATCCCCGATGAAATAATGCGGTCCGGTGTCACGTCGTTGATCCCCAGGTTTACATAACTCTGGGCGAGTTGTTCCGGGCTGCGCGACGCGTCGTTGGTGACGACGTAAAAATCTTTTTCGTGCTCGCGCAGGTAGGCAA
>CBIHPQ010000314.1:0-8248 GCA_966211825.1 uncultured Dyadobacter sp.
TCGATGGAAATCATATCCACGTCCCCCACGCGAGCTGCCATTGTAGCCAATGGCAGCATCATCGTAAGGAGGGTGGACATTACTCCGGCAATATGTAACGCAATGCTATTCAATGCAGGTCAGGGTTGCGGCGCGAGTGTTTCGCCTTTTAAAATCCCGGTCAGTTCGGGCAAATGGTCTTTATACACACCGCGCGGGGTGGTTTTGTACTTGTTGGCAATGTAGGAAGCGAATCCCACGACCTCGCCCATCATCCCGCATGTACGCATGACGCGCGTGCTCCCGAACGCCACGTGCGTGGTGCTGATGTTGCGACCGGCCATAAAGAGATTTTGGATGTTTTTGGAATAAAGACAGCGGTAAGGAATCGTGTAGGGCGCCACTTTAATGTGCTTGGTGCCCGCGAAAAACTCCTGACCTTCGAAGTATTTGCTGTTTTTGGCATCCGGGAAATGCAGGTCGATCGTCCAGGTGGCGGTAACCGAGCCGTCGGGATAAAACTTGCCTTCCTGAATGTCCATCTGGTTCAGGATATGATCGCCGATAATCCTGCGCGACTCGCGTTTGCCGCCGATGTAAGCCACCCAGGCGAGTTCTTTTTTGCCGTATTTGGCAGGTTTATTCTTTTTTAAGTAGGACCAGTTGCCGTAAATGGCGCGCAGGTTATGGTCGCGGATCTGCTCTGCCTGGGTAATGGTGTTGAAATTCCCGAAACCGGTTTCCCATTGCCAGTCGGATTTAGGTTCGTCGATGTGGTATTCGTCGGAAAACTGCATGGCCCAGGGCGTTTCGGGGAAAGATGAAAGGGTATCACGGTCCACGGAAGCCCAGAGATTGGAAGTGCCTAATGTAAAATCATCGGACTTTTCGGCAGCCAGCGACTCGCCGGTTTCCGCCTTGCTTTCACGGCCCATTCTGAATTCCGCGCCGGCCAGAAAGCCCACGGTACCGTCGCCGGTACAATCCGAGAAGAACGAACCCGTAAAGCGGCGCTCCTGGTTGGTAGCAATGTCCCGGCCGACCACGGCGGTGATAATGTCATTCTCTTTTTCAACCTTAAAAACATGGGTATTGAGGAAGAGCGAAAGGTTTTTCTCCGCCTTTACGATGGAAATTTTGCGCGCATCGCCATACTCCTTCGCGTCGGCGTTGCCGTTCCCCGGGTCGCCGTTATCCATTTCGCGCACAATGCGGCCGAGTTTGGGGTAATGGTTTTTGTCCACATCACCCATCAAATGCACCCGTACTTCCGAGCTGTTGTTGCCGCCCAGCACCGGCCGGTCCTGTATTAGGGCGACGGTAAGGCCCATCCGCGCTGCCGAAATGGCCGCGCAAGTTCCGGCAATGCCTCCGCCGACGACAACCAGGTCATAACGGCCGGCTTCCTGTGGCTTGTCGGTCAGGTTCAGGAGCTTTCTGCGGAATGCGGTGAGCGCTTCCAGGTCGTTCGGCGGGGTGAATTTCTGGTCGTCCGTAAAAAGCAATGCGTCGCAGCGGCCGTTGAAACCGGTGAGGTCTTTCAATGCAAGCTTTGTATCTGCATTCTTAATGTCGACTACACCACCGTCGTACCATTTCCAGGCATCCGAGCCACTTTCACCGAAAGTTTGTCCTACGGATTTGCCATCCACCAGCACCTGGAATTTGCCCGGTCCTTTCGGGAAAGGCGCCCAGTCTTTAGTACGGACCCACAAATGGTATTTGCCTGTTTTTGGAAATTTCACATGGGTAGAGGCATCCTTCACCGGCCGGCCCATGCCGTGCGCCATCATGTACGATGAGTTCATGACCACAAACGATTGCTGGTCGATCACCCAGCCGCCTTTGTCTTCGAAGGATTCTGTTTCCACAAAAACCTGATTTTGGGCCATTGCGGGCAGCAGCGCCAAGGCCAGCAACAATGCCAGGAGTGATTTCTTCATGGTTATATTTTCTTTAAAATGCTGTTAATCAATTTTGTCTGTTCGTCGTTGGCGTTAGAGAGGCTTTCTTTCAGCCTGGCGGCTACCGGTTCCTGTAATTTCAGTCCTTCCATTTTTTTCAGGATCGCGATCTGCATGGCATAGCCGGTTTTGAGGTAGGTATCCCAAAGCCAGTTCTGCCGTTCTGTGGTTTGTAAAAAATCATTTCCAACGTGCTGCAAGGCATATTTCGCGATGAAGCCATTCTTCCCGGCAATGATCGCTTCAATGTCTTTCTGGAACGGTCGTTTCACTTCGCCGCTTGCATTCATTACTTTGGCCATTGCCCAGTACTGGTAATGGTGGTTTTTGCTTTCCAGAAACCGGTGGAGCAATTTGTCGTTCGAGTACTTTTCGATGATCTTCTGCATTTCGGGCACTGCTTTGCCGTATGCAATGTGCCAGAGCGTGTAGCAGGTATAAACCGCCCCGTCGATCACCTGGTTTTTGATGGTTTTCAAAGTGGCACCGGCTTTCGCGTCTACCGAATCCGTCAGATTATCAGTGCCTTTGGAGATCAGGTCTTCCATTTTCAGGTCTGCGAAAATGGAATTGGTTTGGGTGAGGATATCCTGCAATTTTTGATAATCTTCCTCTTTAAATTCGTCGTGGTCGACCTTGGTGAGCACCTTGCCTTCGGGCAGATCATAGCGTTCGTAGTTGCCTAGCAAGTCCCAATAAAAATTAACATACACCGGCTTGCATTCATTGGTATAGCAAACCGGTGTGAAGATGTTCCTGAAAAAGTATTGCGGCTGGCCCTTTTCGTCGAGCGCGAGTTTCAGGGTGTAGGTCAAAGTGTCGTTTTCCGTGATCTTATACTCGCGCACGCGCACCTCCCCGTCGGGGGAAGTGCAGCATAGCGAATACAAAAGCAATAATTGAATCATTGTGTTGCGTGATGGTTTTGGCTCCGGCAGGAGCCTCCGTATACCCGTTCGTTATTTCCAATCCGGATTCTGTTCCAGCTTGGTATTTGCGTTGATCTCGTCCAGCGGGATCGGGAAATATTTGTTTTTGGCCGTGACGTTCCGCGTCGGGTACACGTCGTTTACCGCTTTTGGGATCACAGTCAGGAACTTGCCGGTGCGGGTGAGGTCGTACCAGCGGTCGCCTTCCGCGAAAAACTCCCAGGCGCGCTCCTGTAAAACGGCTTCGATGAATGCGTCCTTGGTCAGCCCGGTTTTCAGGTCGGGCAATCCTGCGCGCTTTCTTACCGGGTTGATAAAGTCATACGCGGCAGCCGTCGCGCCGTTCAAACGTGCCTCTGCTTCGGCGGCGATCAGGTACGCGTCGGGCAGGCGGAAGATCGGAATGTTGGGGATCAGGCCGACGGTAGAAACCGGGTCCTGGTATTTTTTGATCAGCACGCCTTTGGTGGTAATGGGGGTAATGCTTTTCTGCGGCACCACCTTGCCAGCCTTATCGATATAGTTGGTATCGAGCAGCGTACGGCGTTTGTCGGCCGGGTTGAAAGAGTCGAAAAATGCCTGGTAGGCAAACATCGATCCGTAGGAAGTACGGGCATATTCCGGGCCTGCGCTTCCCGGAGGGCCGCAAAGGCCCGTAAGTTGGTGGCCCAGGCCCGGCGATACCGGATCGGCTTCGAACGCCCACATGTTTTCCACGCGTGCGGCGTCTTCCTTGTCGTATTTGTACACGTCGCGCACATCGGTCAACAACGAGTACTTACCCGAATTGATCACGATTTTTGCCTGTTCCAATGCTTTGGCCCAGTCCTCATTGTACAAATCCGCTTTGGCATACAGCGCATTCACCACCTCTTTTCCTACGCGGCCTTTCTCAACGGCCGGATAGGAAACCAGCCCTGCATTCAAAGCCTGGTCGAGGTCGGCGTAGATCTGTTTGTAAACATCCGCTCTCGGGCTTTTTGCCGTCACCGCATCCGCTTCCGAGTAGCTTGGAGAGATTTTAACAGGAATATCTCCGAAATTTTTAGCCAAAAACCAGTGATAGAATGCCCGAAGGAAATACGCTTCGCCGATGATCTGCTTTTTGCGCGTTTCGTCCATGCTGGCACCGGGGACTTTGGTAATTACCCAGTTGGCCTTTTCGATACCTGCATAGCAAGACTGCCAGATCTGCTGGGGCGATTCGTTGACCCGCGAGTTGCTTTTCTGAGTCGTGTAATTAGGGTCATAGGTAAATTGCGTAAGCGTATTTCGGCCTACCACGCCGCGTGGGTAGGTCTGGTCGTCGCTGAAATCGGCAACCAGGGTCAGGACGGGACCTCCTCCGAGGCCACCCAACACGCCGTATGCCGCAATCAGCGCCTTTTCTGCATCGGCGGCAGTTTTGTAAAAATCTTCAATATACACCGCCGAATAGATGGTCTCGTCGAGCTGGCAGGAAGGGATGATCAGCGCGGTGCCGGCCATTCCCAGGTATGTGGTTAATTTTAATAGCTTTCTCATATCATTTTTAGCGCTAATGCAGCAAGAGGATTCAGGAGTATCAGAATGTAACCTGGATGCCGCCCAGGAACGATTTGGCTTGCGGGTACACGAAGTTGTCGATACCAATGGCCGTGTTGGACCCGGCGTAGGTATTTACTTCGGGATCAAAACCGCTGTATTTTGTGATCGTAAACAGGTTGTTCGCGCTCACATACAGGCGGATTCCCTGCACACCCTTGAACCGCGGCAATGTATAGCCGAGCGTGATGTTCTTGCAGCGCAGGTAAGAGCCGTCCTCGACCACGTAATCCGTAATAGGCAGGCGGCCGGCCTGGAAAGCGCTTACGTACTGGTTGCTAGGGTTGGTGGGCGACCAGCGGTCTACAACACCTTTAAGCAGGTTGCGCTGGCCCAGCGGGTTTTCAAATGACAGTCTGCTGGCGTTGTAAATGTCGTTACCCTGTGATCCTGAAATGAATGCGGCGAGGTCGAATCCCTTGTAGGAAAGGTTGGTTGAGAAACCGTAAATGAATTTGGGGTTAGGGTTTCCGGTAATCACCTGGTCGCCGCCATCGATCTTGCCGTCACCGTTGATATCCTTCACCTTGTGTCCGCCAAGGCGTCCGTCGTAGCCGGGCAGGATAGCGTCGCCGGTTTGATTGATGCCGTCAAAAACAAAGGTTTTGAACATCCCCAGCGGTTCGCCGACTTTCAGGATGGTGTAGGTGGTGATAAACCGCTCCTTGGTCACACCGCCGTCGAGATCGGTGATCTTATTGCGGTTGACGGTTGCATTGGCAGATACATCCCATTTCAATGCGCCGTCCAAAATCCGGGCATTCACGGCGAGTTCGAGGCCTTTGTTTTGCAGACCCGCATAATTACCGATAATGTTGCTGTAACCGGAGCTCAACGGCAATGTCTTGACGTACAGGAGGTCGTTGGTCTTTTTCTGGTACACGTCGGCGATCAGGCTGATGCGGTTATTAAGCAAGCTCAGATCGATACCGAAATTGCTTTGTACGGACCGTTCCCAGCGCAGATCCGCATTGGCAATCCGCGACGGATCGATACCGACAACATAGCCGTGGTTGATCATATAATTGCTGCCATTGGCCCCAGCGGTCGGAAGTGACTGGTATGGGTCGATCCCGCCTGCATTGCCCGTAATCCCGTAGCTTCCACGCAGTTTCAGGTCAGAAATCCACGTAATGTCTTTCATAAACGGCTCCTCGATCAAACGATAGGCTGCCGATACAGCCGGGAAAATACCGTACTTGTGGTTTGCTCCAAACTTGGTCGAACCGTCTACACGTGCGGTCAGGTCGAGGAAGAATTTGTCCTTGAACCCATAATTGACGCGACCCATATAAGAGTCCAGTCGCTGGCTGCTCCTGTAACTATTGACGGTGCGCGTTAATGCGAATTGGACGGCTTCATTCGCCGTCGCGTCGTTGGAAAAACCCGCAGCGTTAATCACGTTGTCGTTGTACTGCTCTCCCTGTGTACCGAACACGGCCGTCGCCTTGAAAGTGTGGTTTTTGCCAAAAGCCGTACTGTAAGTCAGAATGCTTTCATGAAGCAAAGCCAGGTTGTTGACATTAGCTTTGGTAGCATTGCCGGAATTATCGGTCAGGTCGCTTTTGTTGACAATGGAGCGAGGTGAATAGAAATCGTACAGTTCTCCTTTCTGGTCGAGGTTGAAGGATGCCCGGTAAGTCAGTCCTTTAAACAGCTTTACTTCGCCATAAAGGTTTGCCAGCGTTCTTTTGATCGCCCTTTTGTTTAGTGTCTCTATGAAATTCAGCGGGTTCACTACTTCCCGGTACTGTCCGCCGGCTTGTTCGCCAAATGGGAAAATAGAGCCGTCGGCACGGTAGGGTTGCAAGGTAGGCGGGGCACCGATCGCCGCGCCCAGGACTGTTGCAGTGACCACACCCGCATTACCGATGTCGGTGCTGCCGGTCTGGATGCCGTCGGCGACGGTATAGCTGCCGAGGATGCTGGTCCCGATCTTAATGCTTTTGCTAAGCTGGTGATCGAGGTTCAGCCGGTAGGAATAACGCGTGAAAGCAGAGCCCCGCAAGGTACCCTCCTGGTCAAAATAGTTAAGCGATAGTGCCAGCTGGGTTTTCTCATTACCCCCATTGATAGACAACTGATGGTTCTGAATTGGCGCCTTGCGGAAGATCACCTTCTGCCAGTTTACACCCTCGCCGAGCGAAGCGGGGTCCGGGTAATAGTTATTTTTGAATACTTCATTTTCAACCTGCGCAAACTCCGCTGCATTCAACACATCCAGCGTTTTGTTAACCTTCTGTGTGCCGTAATAGCCGTCGTAGGTAACACGTGTGGTACCGCTTTTACCGCGTTTGGTCGTAATGAGGATAACCCCGTTGGCAGCCCGTGCGCCGTAAATAGCTGATGCCGAAGCATCTTTGAGTACCTCAACAGACTCGATATCATTCGGGTTAATGGTCGAAAGCGGGCTCACGTCGTTGATGCCGCCGCCGTTGGAGATCTGGATACCGTCGACCACGTAAAGCGGTTCCGAAGACCCGTTGATGGAGTTGGTGCCACGGATACGCACGCTCACATTACCCCCCGGCGAGCCGGTGTTCTGGTTAATCTGCACCCCCGCAATCCGCGATTGAAGCCCCTGCGCCACGTTGGCAACGGGCGTCTGCACGAGGTCGGCTGCTTTTACCGATGCGATGGACCCGGTCGTTTCGATCTTGCGCTGGGTTCCGTAACCTACTACCACTACCTCTTCCAGCGCTTTGGTATCCGTTTTCAGTGAAACGTCAATAGTGGTGCGATTGGAAACCGTCACTTCCTCTTTCAGGTATCCAAGAAACGAGAACACCAGCGTCGCATTACCGGGAACGTCGATTGAGTACACTCCGGTTGCGTCGGTGAGTGTTCCTTGCTGTGTGCCCTGCACTGTCACGCTTACGCCCGGGATTGTCTCGCCTTTCTCGTCGGTCACCTTGCCTTTCACCGCTGCGCTTTGAGCGAGCAGCGACTGCGTAATGCCCAGGCACAGGAGGCTGAGCAGGAACAAGTCACGTATTTTTTTCTTCATGTAGTTAAAAATTAGGGTTTGATCTAAAAAGGTAAAATTGAAATAGTGCAATTTTGGAGCACTTTGTGGGACTGACCTGGCCACTGAGGAACGCTCCATCAATCGTGCTGAAATGCCGCTTTTATCTAAATATAGGGTTACCGGCTGCCGTCGTCAACATGGTTTTAGGCCAGAAATTTCCGGGAATTGAACAAAAAGTATCGGTAACGTTTGCGGAGACGTTACCGATATATGGTTTTGCTGATGAATAATTGGAGATTTTTATATTTTTGTAGGGTGAAGGGAAATAGGGGCTGATCTGGGGGTTTAAAAACCTGTTTATTTAAAAAGTACAACAGTTATGATTCAATGTGTGAAATGTGCACAGGTAGATGGCATCATGAAAGCGGGCTACGTGCGGGGCAAGCAGCGGTACCTGTGCAAATGGTGTAACTACTATTTCACGCATTCCGAAAAGGACGATTCGATCGAGCCGCTCGTGAAGCGGAAAAGGCATCAGACAACCATTATCGACATTGCGAAATCGCTCGGCGTGTCGAACTCCACCGTTTCGCGGGCGTTGCACGGGCACGCGGACATCAGCCCGGAAACCCGCCAGGCCGTGCTCGATAAGGCTGCACAGCTCGATTATCAGCCTAACCAGTTGGCTTACAGTCTCGTTAAAAGCAAGACAAATACAATTGGAATGATCGTTCCGGAATTCCAGAACCAGTTCTTTCCCAACGTTATCATAGGAGCGCATGAGGTGCTCACGCAGGCAGGGTATAACCTGACGATCATGCAGA
>CBIHPQ010000315.1:0-8243 GCA_966211825.1 uncultured Dyadobacter sp.
CATCATTCGGCAGTTGTAGCGAAGTGACCTTTAACTATAAAACCAATATGGATAATTATCATCAATACGCCGGTACATTTAAAATTGGCGGCGAAATAGAAATCAACCGGCTGGGCTACGGGGGCATGCAGCTCACCGGAAATGGCGTCTGGGGCGATGCGCCGGATCGCGAAAATGCAAAGAAAGTGCTTCGCGCGGCGCTGGACGCGGGCGTGAACTTCATCGACACGGCCGACGCTTACGGCCCGCACACGAACGAAACGCTCATCGCCGACGCGCTCCACCCCTACCCGAACGACCTGCTCATCGCCACCAAAGGCGGGTTCGAACGCACCGGCCCGAACCAGTGGCGGGTAAACGGAAACCCCGACCACATCAAACAAGCCATTGAAGGAAGCCTTAAAAGGTTAAAGAAAGATGTGATCGACCTGTGGCAGCTACACCGCATTGATTCCCGCTTTCCGGTCGAAGAAACGCTGGGGCCGGTGGTGGATGCCGTCAATGCGGGCAAGATCAGGTATGTGGGGCTATCGGAGGTGGATGTAAAACAAATTGGTCAGGCGGAAAAGACGGTACCCATCGTATCGGTTCAAAACCTTTATAACCTCGGCAACCGGCAGTGGGAGGATGTGCTGGATTATACTGTGGAACGCGGTATGGCATTTATTCCCTGGTACCCGCTGGCTTCGGGCCCCGACAAGCTGAAAAGTAAAATCTCGGGTATTGCCGAAAAACATCATGCGACCACCGCCCAGGTTGCATTGGCGTGGCTTCTGAAACGTTCGCCGAACATTCTGCTCATTCCGGGTACCAGCTCGCTGAAACACCTGGAAGAAAATTTGCAGGGAGGAAGCATCGCGTTATCCGACGAGGATTTTAAAGCATTGTCCTGACGCTTTCAGATACCTACATTATGCAGACCTATCAAAACAAAACGGTAATCGTAACCGGTGCCGGAAACGGCATCGGCAGCGTCGTCGCCACACATTATGCCCGCCGGGGCGCAACAGTCGCATTATGGGATCGCGATGCGGACGGGTTAAGGGATATTCAGGAAACCCTGGAAAAGGAAGGGTTCAAGGTCATTTCGAGAGTCATTGATCTCACCAATCCCGACGAAATCGTGACTGGTTTCCAGGAAGAAAAAGAATCCTTGGGACGAATAGATGTGCTGATCAATAATGCAGGTTTGGGCAAAACAAAATCGCCGTACCAATTACCGGTTGACGATTGGGACTACGTGTTGAATACCAATCTCCGGGGCACGTTCCTGTGCGCACGCGAGGCCGCAAAGCTCATGCGTACGCAAGGCAGGGGCGCGATCGTGAACATAGCCTCCACGCGTGCGCTGATGTCCGAGCCCAACACCGAGGCATACGCGGCCTCCAAAGGCGGCATCCTCGCATTGACGCACGCATTGGCGATCTCGCTCGGCCCCGACGGCATTACCGTCAATGCGATCAGTCCCGGATGGATCGAAACAGGCGATTATAGTCAGTTGAAAGCCTCCGACCATGCGCAACATCCGTCCGGCCGCGTGGGTAAGCCCGACGACATTGCAAGGGCATGTCTGTACCTGACCGACCCTGAGAATGATTTCATTACGGGCGCGAACCTGATTATCGACGGTGGTATGACGCGCAAAATGATTTATGAAGAATAGGTTTATTTTTCAATCTTTTTCAGCTCGCTGTCCAGAAAGGTTTTGGGCAACCATTTCTGACCGATCATCACGCCCTCGATGGTTCTGGTGTTCCCGATATTTTCAAGCGGATTGGCCGAAAGCAACACCAGATCAGACACATTACCGGCCTTAATCGTACCCGAATCAATTTTATTCAAATAGCTGGCCACATTTACGGTGCCGGTTTTCAATGCCTCGTAGGGCGTCAATCCGGCGTCTACGAGGTATTTCAGTTCATGATGGGTCGCAAAACCCGGCACGTTCAATACCTGCGGCGCGTCACAGCCGAGCATGAGCTGTACGCCGCCTTTCTGACATGCGAGGATCAGTTTGCGACGGATATTCACAAATGCTTCCGCCCGCTCTTTGTTGAATTTAGGATTATTAATATAGCTGCTCTTTGCATTGAGCCAGTTCTTCTTTTCGTCGGCAGTCATGTATTTTAATTCCGGGTCGTTTTCGTACGCTGATGCCGGAAGTGGTGAAAGCCAGCGCTCCGCAATGGCTTGCGTAGGCACGACGCGGATGTTTTTATCTTTCAAACCCTTGATCAGCTTCGGAATGCGGGTAGTATCGGCCGCATAGGCGATCCAGGTCCCGAAAAGACCGGTTTCCTGCTCGGCAAGCGTGTCGGTACCCGGTACGATCGCCTCCACAAAACCGTCGAGGTGGTCAATAGAGGAATATCCGGCGTCGATCGCAGCCCACACGCCTACTGCGAACGAGACGTGGCCTACCATGCCGATGCCAAGCTCTTTGGAAGTTTTGGCAATGCCGGGGAATGTTTCCTTCGTAAGTCCGGGCAGCAGTTTGAGGTAATCGTAACCTGCGGCTTTTTCTTCTTTCACCATCTCGATGCCCCGGGCGGCTGTTTTGACCGTCTGCCCGCTGAACGCCGGGCCGGTAGTATAGAAATTGGGCCCCAGCACCTCCCCGCTTCTCACTTTTTCGCGCAGTTCTAGGTGTTTGGCATTGCCGAGCATTCCGCGGATGGTCGTAATGCCGTTGGCGAGGTAGAGCGTCAGCACATCCCTCATCGGCGCAAAATCGTCGATAGCAGGCACGTGGGCGTGCATTTCCGACCAGCCGGGCACCAGATACTTGCCCGTACCGTCCACCACCAGCGCATTACCGGCCAGCTTTGCATCTTTCCCTATTGAAACGATTTTTCCGTTCCTGACCACCACCGTCTGGTCCTTCAAAACCGTCTCGCGGTCCATCGGGATCACATTCACCGATTTGAAGACAATGTCACGGTCGACATTGCTGACGGGCCCCTGCGCATAGGCAGTACCCATTAACCCGAAAATGAAAATCAGTCTGCGTAGCATAGTTTGTGAAGTGTTTGAAATGGTCAGGAACAGAACGCTGTACTAACTCACTACCGACACATTTTGCGCATTTTTCTGCGCTTTCAGGCACAACTCCGTCGCCAGGAAACAATGCTCCTGCGACATGGCCGTTTCGGTGCGGTTCAAAACGTCGTCCACAAGTTGGCGGCCATAAGATAGTTCCACCTTGCTGCAATCGATGTAGGTCGTTTCTTTGTTATTTACGACAAAAAGGTGATTACCGCCCTCGCGGCCACCGATGTCGATATTCTTGCGGATCTCTATAAATCCTTCGGTACCGAGCACGGTAAGACGTCCGTCGCCCCAGGTTTTAAGGCCATCGGGCGTAAACCAGTCGACGCGAATGTAGCCCGAACCGCCATTGCCGCGCAGCATTGCATCCCCGAAATCCTCGAATTTGGGATACTGAGGGTGGTTTACATTACCCACCTGCGAGGCTACGACCTGTGCTTTGGTGGAATTGGTAAAGAATAGATACTGGTCAAACTGGTGTGAAGCAATGTCGCAGATAATGCCTCCGAAGCGCTTTTTGTCAAAAAACCAATCCGGACGCGTGTTTGCGCTCATCCGGTGCGGGCCGAGGCCGATCGTTTGTACCACCTTGCCGATAATGCCTTCCTTAATGAGCTCACCGGCCTTCACCGTTGCCCGGTTTTCGAGGCGCTCGCTGTACATGATCGAATATATGCGCTTGGTTTCTTTCTGCACTTTCCGCACTTCCGCAAGTTGTTCGAGTGTGGTAAGGCCCGGTTTATCCACCATATAATCCTTCCCTGCTTTCATCACACGTACGCCCAGCGGCCCGCGCTCGTCGGGTATGCCCGAGCTGAGTATGAGCTGTATCGACTTATCGTCCAGGATTTCCGCTTCCGATTTGGCTTGTTTGGCGTTGGGGTACCTTTTGGCAAATGCAGCTGAGAGGTCCGCCTCTTTGGCAAAAAACGAAACCAGCTCTCCGCCGCCGCGCGTTACCGCCTCCACTTGCCCGTAAATATGGCCATGGTTCATCCCGATCACGGCAAACTTGATCCGTGGGGGCATTGCTGGTATAAATGGCTGCCCGGCTTCCACGGTTTTAATAGAACCGTAGGCATTGGGGGTCAGTTGCGGAAACATCGCCAGGCCGGCGGCTGAATAAAGCGAATTGCGCAGGAAGTCCCGGCGGTTGTCCTGTTGGTCTCTCATTGCTCGATTTGGAATGTAGTGAATACTTGGTAAAGCATCGTCTATTTATTTCCTACCGAAATCCCAAAAGTAATGCGCGAGTCGTTGCGCTTACGGCCGATTTCTACGACACTCTCGTAAGAATTCTCGAAACTCGTCCGCAGCGTAACCCATTTGTTGAGCGGCAGCTCTGCCGACAGAATCGTGTTCCAGCGTAGGTTCGACAGGTCGTTCAGTGCAGGCTGGATGAATGTGAGGTGATTGAACCTGAATTTATCCGACAGAAATGAATGCTTTCCCTTAACCCGGAATGAGTTACGGATAGTGCTTACAGTTGCTTTTTCAAAGAAGTTAGTCGATTCGTACAGCAACGCGTCGGTGAGGCTCAGGTCGTGCGCCTTTGTTTTGATCACCCGGTAACCAATTCCCGCACCGGCCATTTGCCGGACGTCGATTCGGCGCAGGTTACTGGTTTCTAATGCAGCAAGGCCAAAAACATAGGTCTTTCGCTTTTTAAAAACATCTACAAAAAGGTCGACGTAGCTGTCACGCTCGGCCAGTACGCCGTTTTGCTTTCCATAGGTAAATCGCGGGTTGGTAGCAATGTTGATCACAGGCCCGCTGAAAATCAGTTCTGCACGGAGCACCATCAGGCTGCGGTTGACATTCCCTCTGGTGAAATTACCGTCCCCGATGAACCGGTAACGGATGGTATCGATCAAAACGCGTGGCGGCGTCACGGCCGTATCGGGCTTTGGAGCCGCGGCAGAATCGGCAGGGATCACTTTCAAACTATCGGTTTTGACATCCTGTGCTAACGCAGGGGCCGATATTAAAAGAATTAACGAAACGGCAAGTTTGAAGAAACGGGAGCAGGTCAGATTTTTCATTAACGCAAATTTTGCAAAATAATGGTGCCAAACGAACCCGCAGTTGGTTAATTTGCCTCATGAACAAGAATGATCCTGCGGGAATGCCGACGCCCGGACAGCATAACTTTATTTTTTTAGACTTCAATATTTCCGAACTGTCTGTTTCGCATATCCTGAACAACAGCTCCGAAATGCCGTTGACCGAAAAAAGGGGCTATTTCGACATTCAGCCCCATGAAATCGATATCGATTACGCGGCGTTCCGCATTGCGACCAACCTGACGGAAACCTTCAAAGTGGTGGTCAGGCAGGATCAAAGGGCCGTAAACCTCTATTGCGAATGCACGCGCCCGAAGCGTAAACTGTGCGAGCACCAGAGCCAGGTTTTGTATAATCTGCTCAACAGGAGGGATTTGCGCGCATTCTTTGATAAAAAACTCCGGCACGAGAAAATCAAAGATGTGGCATTCATTTATGGCTTGCAGGACGAGCCTGATCTCGACCAGTATTTTCAACTCGAATACCCCGGCCGCGAGTTGCAGGTCAAACCCAAATTAAAGGAGTTGATCCCGGTCGACACTTTATCGGTGGAAGCATTGCAGGAGCAGCTCCTGCCCAAGCCGGCGCGTGATTTGCCCGGCCCGAAACCCCAGGCTGCGGACACCAAAATCATCGTCGCCATCGGCCTGAACAAGTATTACGACCATTTTTACATGGAAATATACGAGGCACCCGTGACGCGTGCAGGTAAATTGAAAAATCCGTTTGTGGCGCTCAACCCGCTTGAAATGATTTGGAAAACGCAGGAAACAGATCTGATCCGATTCTACACGGCCATTGCCTCATTCCAGAATAATTTCAGGAAAAAGAACCCGGAAACCGATATTCCCGGTTTGCATTCGGTGGTTCAAAACCCCTTGAAACTCGATTTTTACTACCATAATCCGTCCGTTTCCGAGAATCTCAACGCCGCTTCCCTCCTGCCCGTAAAGCTCGCCGCCACGCCGGCCGACCTGCAACTGACGATCGACAAAAAGGACCCGTTTTTCCAGATCAAAGGGGAGCTGATCCTCGACAGCGTACATCTGGACATCGAAAACGTGCAGTTTCGTTACGACTACTTTGTGCTTTACAAGGATTCGCTGCACCTGATCGAAAGCCAGGACATTCTGCGCACGCTACAATTTTTCAGGCAGCATAACCAGCGCATTTACATTCATGAATCCAAATTCGAGGCGTTTCGGGTGAATTTACTCTCGAAGCTCGGCAACAGCATTCGTATCAATTATACCTACGTAAAGGCCGCTACGCCCGCGCAGCGCGAGGAACAAGGTTTCGACCAGGGCGTCGAAAAGATTATCTACCTGGAAGATGTCGGTAATTATGTGATGATTACGCCTGTGCTTAAATATGGGAAAATCGAAGTGCCGCTTTTTTCCAAAAATGATATTTACGCCGTCGACAACCACGGCAACCCGTTCATGGTGAGGCGCGATGAAGAGGCGGAGCTGCGGTTCGGCAGCGCGGTCATGCGCCAGCATCCCGATTTTGAAGACCAGCTCGGCAGGGAATTCTTTTACCTGCACCGCGCGCGTTTTCTGAGTGAAGACTGGTTTCCTCACGCATTCGAAGAGTGGCGAAATCAGGGGGTTACCATTCTGGGATTCAATAAGCTCACCAAGAACCGCATGAACCAGCACAAAGCCAAAATTTCGGTACACGTCGTGAGTGGTATCAACTGGTTCAATACCACGGCTAATGTGCAGTTTGGCAAGCAAAAAGTAACCCTCAAACATTTGCATAAGGCCGTCAAGAACCGCAGCAAATATGTGGAGCTCGGCGACGGCACATTAGGTATACTGCCGGAACAATGGGTGGAAAAATTCGCGAAGTTTTTTGATGCCGGCGACATTGCGGGCGAGGTCATCCAGACGCCCAAACTTCGCTTCGCATCGGTGGAAGAAATGTATGAAGGCGAGATGCTCGACCGCGAGGTGAAGGAGCAGATCGCATTCTACCAGTCGCGGTTCGATGACTTCCGGACTATCGAGCCGGTGCCGGTGCCCAGGACATTGAAAGCGAGCCTGCGCAATTACCAGAAGCAGGGTTTGAACTGGTTGAATTTCCTGGACGACTACAATTTCGGTGGTTGCCTTGCCGATGATATGGGTTTGGGTAAAACCTTGCAGATCATCGCGTTTATATTATTGCAAAGAAAAAAACAGGTCAGGAACACCAACCTCATCATTGTACCTACTTCCCTGATCTTCAACTGGCAGGCAGAAGTCGAGAAGTTTGCACCCAGCATCAAGCTGCTGACGATCTACGGCTCCGACCGGGTGAAGGAAGTAGCCGATTTCGACCGCTACGAGGTCGTCCTCACCTCGTACGGCACGCTGCTTTCGGATGTAAATTTCTTGAAAACATACCATTTCAACTACATTATCCTCGACGAGTCGCAGGCGATCAAAAACCCGGAGTCGCAGCGTTACAAGGCAGCCCGGCTCCTGCAATCGCGCAACAAGCTCGTGATGACGGGAACGCCGGTTGAAAACAATACATTCGACCTTTACGGGCAGCTTTCGTTCGCGTGCCCTGGCCTGTTGGGCAATAAAACGCAGTTCCGCAACCATTTCTCTATCCCGATAGACCGTTTCAAAGACAACGAACGGGCGGCCGAGCTGCAAAAAAGAATTAACCCTTTCATTTTACGGCGTACCAAACAGCAGGTGGCTTCGGAGCTGCCTGAAAAGACGGAAATGGTTATATACTGCGAAATGGGCGAGGAGCAGCGTAAAGTTTATAATGCGTACGAATTGGAATTCTACAATTTTCTCAATACCAAAAACGAAGGCGATATCGAGCGCAGCAGGCTGCATGTTTTGCAGGGACTTACCAAGCTGCGCCAGATCTGCAACTCGCCCGCATTGCTGCGCGACGACCTGTATTACGGTAGTTCCTCGGCCAAGATCGACGTGCTGATGGAGCAGATCGAAGACACTGCACCCTGGCATAAGATCCTGATATTCTAGCAGTTCACCTCCATGCTCGACCTGATCAGGCCGGAGCTGGAAGCGCGCGGCATAGGTTACGAGTATCTGACCGGCCGCACGCGCGACCGCGGCGCACGCGTGGAGAACTTTCAAACGAATGAAAATGTGCGCGTGTTCC
>CBIHPQ010000316.1:0-8242 GCA_966211825.1 uncultured Dyadobacter sp.
CTTGTACCGGCGGTACCTTAGCCACGTCCTGTTCTACAAAGAAATGCGTGAGGCCGGCCAGCTTGCGGTTATCGAAAATCTTCTTGAAATCGATGGAACCGGTCCCAACCTCGGCGAATGATCCGTCCTTCTTGTCCATATCCTTCACGTGCCAAAGCGGGAAACGGCCCGGATATTTCTTGAACAATGCAACCGGATCGATACCGGCTTTCACTACCCAGTAAAGGTCGAGTTCGAGCTTCACAAGTTTCGGATCGGTCTTGCCCGCAATGAGGTCGTAAGGAAGCTGTCCGTCAATTTTTTTGAATTCGAAATCGTGGTTGTGGTAGCCGAACTGCAAACCTGCTTTCTTAGCCACTTCACCCGACTTGTTGAACAGATCGACATATTTTTTGTACTGATCGATCGTCTTGCGCTCCGCATCGGTCAGGTAAGCGCAGTTGACATATTTCTGCCCGATTTCCGCCGCGTCGTCCACCGCTTTCTGCCAGCCATTACTCAATGTGCCTTTCGCGGTTTTGTTCTCCACACCGGCGCCATAATGGCCGCTTACCGGGTCCAGACCGAGGTCATTGAGGATCTTTTTGAATTCCTTGGGCGTTTTGCCAAAGAACTTACCATCTGAATATCCGTACAATTCAACCTCCTTATAACCAATAGCAGCCACTTTTTTCAGTGTGCCCAGCAGGTCTTTGGATATTTCATTGCGAAGCGTGTACAGCTGTAAACCAATTTTCGAGGGAGCTTTAACGTCCAGGTCCAGTTTCGAGAACATGGGAACGGCCAGGGCGAATGCACCGGCTTTGAGGAACGATTTCCGTGAAATCTTTTCGTTGTAATCCATGGGGTAGTATTCGAATAATTAAAAAATAAACTACGGGGTAATATCAACGGCGCCGGAAGCAGAAAGCTTGCGTTTGGTGTCTTCATCCAGCTTCCAGTTTTCGGTGAAATGATTATCGATCAGCAGATTGGCGGATGAATCTTTGAAGAAAATAATGTCTTTGAACTCCGAAAGTTTCCGGTGCATGACCGGTACGAATGGGAAGCCCTCATCCTTCATTCCCGCCCACCACGGCAGGCCAGAGCTAACGGCAACATAATGTCCTTCAACAGGCATTACATAAAACAGTCCGTGTGCGGAATCGCCTTTCTTCAAATGTACGGGGAGCTGGGCGGCATGTTTAGCGATTAATGCATTTGATTCCTTTGTTCCGAACAATATCAGATTGGAGCTTTCAAGGTCGCTGGGGCGTACCTCCTTGTCCGCAAGCACGCGCGGGAAGAACATAACCCGGCCCAAAAATTCGCCCCGGTACTGCGACCAGCTTGCCGCCTGAGTTGCAATTTCAACGCGCTTTTTCAGTTCTTCGGGCGATGGGTTATCGGCCGTCCCGTACACATACACGTGACGCGACGCGAATGCCTCGTAAATCGGCCCTTCTGCGCCCTTTTTCTTGCCTGTATAAATGGACATGATCGTGGCAGCCTCTACATTCCAGGCCTTGGAATCTTTGAACAGTGTCAAACTGCTGTCTGTCCTGGCATTCACGGTGGTTCCATCGACTTTAATGGTCAGCGCCGCGCCCGGTTTGAATTTGGGATGTCCTTTTAAATTAAGGGTAAATTTTTCCAGGTTTTTAGTGGTGATCTCCAATGCATTCTCTTTGGTAAACTTCGCATCGATTTCCGCCAATGTGCCATAAGCAAACTTGTTGAACTGCACCCAGAACGCCTTATCATATTTATATTGCTTACTCACAAAGCGCACACGGTCTGGATGCGGGTTTCTCTTGAAATCGTCAAACCATTGGAAAATATATTCGCTGTCGTAGGCATTCACCCAACTGTCGTGCTTCACGTCGACAAATTCCTTGTAGCTCACTTCCGCCCCCAGGTCCTGCAAATGGCCCACCCATTTCTGCGTACCTGCCACCGGCACGACGGGATCGGCATCGCCATGGAAAAAATGTATCGGAAAGTTGGTTGCATTGGCCGCGAGATCGAATGTCCCCGCAGGTGGTGCGGGACACACGGGCGCAATGGCCGCCCAAATGTCCGGTCGCGTCAGACCGATCCACAGCGTTCCTCCCCCACCCATTGACAGCCCTGTCAGGAAAGTCCGGTCTTCATCGATTTTAAAGCGTTTTTTGACATCTGCCAGCACATCATAAACATCCTGCTCAGGAATGCCCTGGTAACCGGCCGTTCCACGGGCGTAAGGCGATGCAACAATGTATTCGACATTATCCCATTTCGGAAAGTAGCGGGAAGCCTCCACGTCGGTTTCACCTTCCGCATTGCTTTTACCGAATACCCTGCGCAGGTCCAGCCGGTGGTTCGAGCCGGCCCCGTGCAACATGATCACGAGCGGGTACTTTTTGTTCTCGTCAAAATTTTCAGGAAGATAGAGGCCGTAAGGCTGCTCGGTATCGTCGGCGTCGGAGAAAAATGTGAGGACCTGCGGGCCTGAGGGTAATTTTTGTGCAAACACGGTAGCATTAGTAGCTGCAAAACTGAGTGTTATCCCCAGCAAGGCACTTTTCCAGTTAGGTCCCATTAGTTATACGAGTTTTCGTGGGCTAAATATAAATAAAAAAAGGCAGGTCTTCCGACCTGCCTTCCAAGCTACTTCGTGCTTTCAGAGCGATGCAAATCTAGTTTGCGAGCTCTTCTTCTTTTTTGCGAACACTGATAACGAGTTGTTCACTCTTTTCTTCATGATCTGCTACCAGCACATCGCCTTCACGCAGATCACCTTTCAATATTTCCTCTGCAACGGGATCTTCCAGGTATTTCTGGATCGCACGGTTCAAAGGACGGGCGCCGTATTGCGGGTCATATCCTTTTTCCGACAAGAAATCCTTCGCAGCGACTGTCAATTCGATCTCGTAACCCAGGCCTTTCACACGGTTGAACAATTTACCCAGTGAAATGTCGATAATGCGGTGCAAATCTTCGCGTTGCAGCGAGTTGAACACGATCACATCATCGAGACGGTTCAGGAACTCCGGAGAGAATGCTTTACGCAATGCACTCTGGATCGTACCTTTCATAATATCGTCCTGGTTGTCCGATCTAGCTTTCGTAGAGAAACCGATTCCTGTTCCGAAATCCTTCAAATCACGTGCTCCGATGTTTGAAGTCATGATAATGATCGTATTTCTGAAATCGACTCTTCTTCCCAAACCGTCCGTCAAAATACCATCGTCGAGCACTTGCAGCAAGATGTTGAACACATCCGGGTGCGCTTTTTCGATCTCGTCGAGCAACACTACGCTGTATGGTTTGCGGCGGATTTTCTCGGTCAACTGGCCACCTTCTTCGTAGCCTACATATCCCGGAGGGGCTCCTACCAGACGCGATACGCTGAATTTCTCCATATATTCGCTCATATCGATCCGCACCAGCGAGTCGTCCTTATCGAAAAGGTAAGTCGACAATACTTTCGCGAGCTCTGTTTTACCTACACCGGTTGGTCCAAGGAAAATGAATGAACCGATTGGTTTCTTAGGATCTTTCAAGCCCACACGGGTACGCTGGATCGCTTTTACCAGTTTTTCGATCGGCGGATCCTGACCGATTACCTTAGCTTTCAGCTCATCGGCCATGTTCAGCAATTTCTTGCCTTCGTCCATCGACACGTTGGTCACCGGAATGCCCGTCATCATCGCTACTACCTCGGCCACATTGTGCTCGGTAACTGTGTAGCGTTTCTGCTTGGTTTCTTCTTCCCAGGCAAGTTTAGCCCTTTCCAACTGATCGATCAATTTCTTCTCACGATCTCTCAATTGGGCAGCTTCTTCGTATTTCTGGCTTTTCACTACCCTGTTTTTCTCCTGTTTGATGTTCTCGATCTGTTCTTCGAGCACCAGGATATCTTCGGGTACTGTAATGTTGCTGATATGCACCCTTGCACCTACTTCATCAAGTACGTCGATAGCCTTATCCGGCAGGAAGCGGTCGGTGATGTATCTTTCCGAAAGTTTCACCGCCGTGCTGATCGCCTCAGGCGTGTAGTTCACATGGTGGTGATCTTCGTATTTGTCCTTGATGTTGGTCAGGATCTGGATCGTTTCTTCGATTGAAGTGGCATCTACCATTACCATCTGGAAACGACGGGCCAATGCGCCGTCCTTCTCGATGTACTGGCGGTATTCATCCAGCGTGGTAGCTCCGATACATTGGATTTCCCCGCGTGACAATGCAGGCTTGAACATATTCGAAGCATCCAGCGAGCCTGATGCACCACCTGCGCCCACGATCGTGTGGAGCTCGTCGATAAACAGGATCACATCCGGCGATTTTTCCAGCTCGTTCATCACCGCTTTCATCCTTTCTTCAAACTGGCCGCGGTATTTGGTACCAGCCACCAGTGAAGCAAGATCCAGCGTTACGACGCGCTTTCCGAAAAGCACACGGGATACTTTCTTCTGAACGATCCGCAATGCAAGCCCTTCTGCGATGGCTGTTTTACCAACGCCCGGCTCACCGATCAGGATCGGGTTATTCTTTTTACGGCGGCTAAGGATCTGCGCAACACGTTCGATCTCTTTCTCACGTCCGACGATCGGGTCGAGCTTGCCTACTTCCGCCATTTTAGTCAAATCCCTTCCAAAGTTATCCAACACGGGTGTACGGGACTTTTCTGCACCTTTGGATTCTTTACCGGAAGAAGAGCCACTACCGCCTCCAAACATTCCACCTCTGGCTTCATCATCCCCGTCTTCGGTCTCCGGCCCCATATGAGGTCTGGATCCGGATGATTGATATTCTAACATTTCCTTGATGACTTCGTAGTTAACATTGAACTTGTGCAATATCTGGGTACCTACATTGTCTTCATCCCTGAGTATCGAAAGAAGCAAATGTTCGGTGCCGATGAGCGTGCTTTTGAAAATTTTGGCTTCCAGATATGTAATCTTTAATACCTTCTCCGACTGCCTTGTCAGAGGGATATTTTGTAAATTTTTTACATTATTCGTGGCTGCACCTTTGGTTGCCTGCTCGATCGTCTGGCGGACATCGTCCAGCGAAACGCCGAGTTTTTTGAGCAACCCTATGGCTACACCATCACCCTCACGGATCATTCCTAATAACAAGTGTTCTGCTCCAATGTAATCATGACCCAGGCGGAGGGCTTCTTCCCGGCTCATTGAGATTACCTCTTTCACTCTATTCGAAAATTTTGCTTCCATTGTGTAGCAATAAAAAGTGTTTATTATTCTAAACGCTACTTGATCCCCGTTTGTTCAAAATAGCTTTATTGAGACTTACAGGATCTTAACAAAACACTTTTTGCTTCCGGCCCCATATTAAACAGTAAATCAACTATACTTAAATTCCCCACAAAATCATTCCCGAAAGTCTGGTAATAAGGTGTTGGGCTGTAATATTTATGCAAATCCGGCTGTTTCCTGTTGTTTATTAGCGAAATAGCGTTTTCAACGCTCATTTCAGCAAATGCATCACCTGACAAATTGTACTGAATCTCCTTTTTAATACCAGTCAATCTAAGACAAATTGTCAACAATTCATAGTTCAAATCGACGAGGTATGCCAGCTTCTTTTCGTAAACGCGGATAAACTCATGCACGTAATACTCGTAAAAAGGAGACTTTCCGTATGCTGACTGCAGACAACCGAAATGGCGCCGAGTCCAGTCCTGGTTATAGTCGATCAAAATATCTTTTGTGGAGCTCGTCGGCCCGTATCCTTTCACGGGGACCGTCAGCGTATCTATTTTATTGGTAGTAAGCACACTGCACCGGTTTCTGTAAGTCTGCTTCACATACCTCTCCTCAATATCGATGTAGATCCGGTCGTACTGTAATATACAGGTAAAATACTCTAAACAAGGCAGATACTGCAATTCAATCCGCACTTCCGTGGACTGATCCTCTTTAATCAAAAATTCTGACACTATCAAATATGGTAAAGGCTTATGATATTATCAAAAAATTTATAATAATTATTTTGTACGGTCAACAATGTTCAACAGCAACTTAAATCATTACAATTTTTGACCTCAGAGGAACATACTCGTGTCGCCCAAACCTTCGCGAATGATCTCAAAATCATCGCCATCGGCCCGCACAATCGTCGACGCGATATTGCCCCCGTAACCCCCATCGACCACCATATCAACCTGGTGCTGGAACTTCTCAAAAATCAGTTCGGGATCGGTAGAATACTCGATGATCTCGTCGTCGTCGCGAATGGAAGTAGTCACGATCGGATTCCCCAACTCTTTTACGATCAAACGCGGAATAAGGTTGTCTGGCACCCTGATTCCCACCGTTTTTTTATTGGTATTCAACAATTTGGGAACATTACTCGTAGCATCCAGAATGAACGTATAAGGCCCTGGCAGCACTCTCTTCATCGTTTTGAATGCAGTGTTGCCTACTCTCGCAAAATCGGCGATGTGGCTCAGGTCATAACAAATAAATGAGAAGTCGTTCTTCTGGGGCTTAACGCCTTTAATGCGGGCAATTTTCTCGACGGCGCGTGTATTGTAAATGTCGCACCCAAGACCATAAACCGTATCGGTCGGGTAAATCACCAAACCTCCGTCGCGCAGGCAGTCGACGACCTGACGGATTCTTCGCTCGTCAGGATTCTGGGGGTAAATTTTTACAAAATCAGCAGGCATAGGGGAAATTTAACTTTTTGACCTAACAAAATCAAAACGCAAATCCTTCCTGCGGGGCCATTTTTTTTAAGTTTTCGATGTAGAACCTGTAAGCGAAATTCACCGGCAAATGCAGCCTGCACATCAGGACGATCAATTCAGTCTGCAAACCGGGGTTCTCAATATAGTTCAATAACCGGCGGAACCGCACTGCCAGTTCGAACTCCTGGGCATACAGACATTTTCGTATAAATGTACGTATGCGGGCCGCCAATAGATCGAATTCTTTCTGATCGCGGTTGAGGTCGTAGGCTTTGTTGCAAACGGCATAATAGGATTGGAGCATGCCGCTTCCTTTTTTGTAAACACCGGTGGAGAGCGAAGTTTTCAGGACCCGCTTTTTGGTAAGGATTTCATCTAGATAAAGGTATTTGAACCGGACGGAAGAGCGAACCCAGAAATCGAAATCCTCGAATGTGAGGGTTTCGTCGTAGCCGCCAAGTTGCTGTAATGCGGCCGTCCGCATCATCATGGTAGGCGTACAAATGAAGTAGCGTTCCAGGATATTTTTGTAAACATCCCCAGACGGGATCGGGTTGGCGGCTTTCCCCTTGCTATCGGTTTCGTAGTGGTTATGCAGCTGCTGCCCGGCTTTGCCGATATAACGTGCATTCGTAAATACGACCGCGTAACTTTCGGACAGCTCTTCAAATGCATTTACCTGTTTCTCGATCCGGTCGGCGATCATCACATCGTCGCCCGAAAGGTCGATCACGTACTTGCCCTGCGCGATGGCCAGGCCCTGGTTGAATGCGCGGCAAAGGCCCAAATTGTGGCGGTTGCGGATTACCTGGAAGGCGGGTGCCTTCGCTTTGAAACTTTCTATGACAACCAGCGTATTGTCTCTGCTCGCATTGTCGATCACGATCAGCTGGATGTATGGGTAAGTCTGGTAAAAAACGGAAGTTAAGGCTTCCTCAATGTACTTTTCCTGATTATATGCCGTCAGGATAACTGTAACGAGTGGTTTTTCCAAGTTTGTCATGTCGTACGCTCCATGCGGTCCCTTCTTTTTCGGTGGTTATTTCCGAGGGATAAGGACACCGCAGCTACAAAATTACCAACAATAAAATGCCGATGCCCGTAATGTTATTATCCGGCAAATCACCGTTTTAACGACCGGCTGGGACGCACTTTGCTCCGCGCCCGGCCTATACTCGCATTGATTTCAAATCCCAGAATAATCACAAATGCAAGCAGGTAAATCCAGATCATGAGCGCGATCATCGTGCCGATCGACCCGTAGAGTTTGTTGTAGGAGCTGAATTGGGACAGGTAAAACGAAAAACCGTAAGTCGCGGCGAGAATGAGGATGGAAGCGATCACCGAGCCCGCATTCACGAACGTGAACTGACGCCCGTGCGAGGGCGCGAACCGGTAGATAATCGATATCGTCAGCATCAGCGAGCCAAAGCTGATCAGATAACGGAGAATGTTCAGTAATGCAATGAGCCAGTTGTCGCGGATAATGTGCCAGTCGCCGACAATGTTCATCACGGCATCGCCGACGATCAGTAAAACGATCGAAAGAAAAAGCACGGCGATCAG
>CBIHPQ010000317.1:0-8224 GCA_966211825.1 uncultured Dyadobacter sp.
GTGGTTTCGTCTATATGAGTTTGGTGACAGACGCATATTCCCGCAAAATTGTCGGCTGGTCAGTGCACAAATCTTTGCAGACCGAGGGACCACTTTTAGCCCTGAAAAAGGCATTGAGAACCACAATGGGAAAAGAAAATTTGAACCTGATCCATCATTTTGACAGAGGTCTTCGGTATTGTTCGAGGACATACGTTCAGCTTTTGAAGGATAATAAGGTCAATATCAGCATGACCGAGAATGGTGATCCATATGAAAATGCCCCGGCGGAAAGAATGAATCGAACTCTAAAGGACAAGTTTACTCTGGGTCGCACGTTCTTTTCTTACTAACAAGCAAAACAATTGGCCTGCGATTTTATTGACGAAAAGAATGTCAAAGTCGATTCAGATTGCTGAATGGGCTTTTTAATGTTTGCGCTTTGCATAAACTATTAAATTCCCCATAACATACTATTCCTGTGCGCCACTTATTCCAGAGTGGTACACTTTCCCGCTCTTCATCACCACACAGGGGGAAGAAACAGTGCTATTAGTTGAGTTATAAGAAGACCACTTCCTGACGCCAGTAATAGCATCAAGTGCATAAAGGTCTAGTCCAGGAAAGCTACAAGTATATACTACACCACTGACGATAGTCGGACTTGAATAGATATTGCCGAACATCCAGTAATCCCATTTTTTCAATCCGGTGGCCACGTCGACTGCGTTCAGTTTATCATCATCCATAGTACCAAAGTAAACGATTCCATCACGGACGGTAGGGCTGGTAACGCTGTTGTAGGTGTTAAATTCCCATTTCTTGGATCCGGTGGCCGCATCCAGAGCGTACAACTTCCGGCTACGGGAGAGCGCATACACCACACCATTTGCCACTGTGGGGGACGATGTAATACCGAAACCTACCAGCGCCTCCCATTTCTTTGCCCCGGTAGCTGCATCAATTGCTACGAGTTTTTCATCATCGCCTGAATACACGAGCCCGTTGGCAAATGTTGGGCTTATTTTCGGATAAGAACTCGACCAGCTCATCGTAAACACCCATTTTTTGGTTCCGGTTGTTGCATCAAGCGCGTATAATTGATTGTCGTCGCTCCCTACGTATACCACACCGTTGACAGCCATTGGGCTCGAAGAAACTGCGCTCCCAGTAAGAAATTCCCATTTTTTGTTGCCCGTAGCCGCATCAACTCCGTATACCTTTCCATCATGGCTTCCAATATAAACCATCCCGTTGGCCACCATTGGGCTCGAACTAACTTTGTCGTTAGTAGAGAACTCCCATTTTTGTGCCCCGGTAGCGACATCAAAGGCATGCAGCTTTTTGTCATCACTTCCCACATATACAATACCATTCGCCACGGAGGGACTGGAATAAATTTCTCCGCCAGTCGCCGATTCCCACTTTTTAACTCCGGTGGCGGCATCGAGTGCGTATAAGTTATGGTCATAATTGCCCACGAATACCGTTTCGGCAACATCCGGCTCGGGGTCGGGTTCAGGGGGTGGGGTCTTCTTACAAGATGTAAAGTTGTATACGATAATCGCGAGGGTCAGTAAACGGACGAACTTCATTTAATTTGACTTGGATAAGCTATATAATTTTACAAATTAATTCAAAAAAGCATACATTTTTAAATTATAGCCCATCTCAATATTTTTAGTATGTCCGGAAATGATTAAGTAGTTTAAGTCTTTGTAGTTTTCTTAATATTGAAGATTAAGCGCTTTTGTCCTAGTTTCAAATACCCCCAAGCTCAATCGCCTTAAATTTTGCAATTCGTTCAATACTTCCAAATTGTCGGCTTTCAATACACAGTCAATCCAAAGAGCTTTTATGTTTGGTAGTTTTAAAAGTGTCTTGCGGTTAAATGAGCTGGTGGATTAACAGATCCATTAAGAGCAGTCTCTCTGAAGAATTGTTGTCCAGTATATGAGAAACCAGTATCTGAGACCAAATCCATACGGTAGCTTTTTGTCATAGATATAGCTGCCATCTGGCACTTTTACAAGCTATTCTGTTAGGTATTACGTTGAACTAACCTGATACTATTTACTATCGCGCGAAATGGTGAGCTAAAAAAAATATAGAATCGGCGGTGGCGGAGCTCATCAAAGCAGACAAAAACTGGATCAAACTGACCAAAATGTTCGACCCAATGAAAAAGCCACTCACAACATAGAGCTGTAAGTGGCTTATTTTCAATGTCGGGATGACAAGATTCGAACTTGCGACCCCTAGCACCCCATGCTAGTGCGCTACCGGGCTGCGCTACATCCCGAACTTTTTAAGAATGCCCTGAGGCGTTCTTTGGGGTTGCAAAGCTATAAATGTTTTGGATTATTGTCTATTTGTGCTCCAAAAAAAATTATGGGGACTGAAAACAGACAATAATCCATTAAAACATCAGATCGTTTCGTTCTGCCAATTCGGATTTACGACCTCCGGTTTGTCTTTCCGGAACCACTTGTCGCGGACCCGCTCATTGACGTAGTACATGCACGGTACCATCACGAGTGTCAGAATGGTCGAGAATGTGAGACCGAAAATGATCGTCCAGGCCAGAATGTTCCAGAATACCGAGCTTGGGCCGCCGACGATCAGGTGTGGTGAGAGGTCACGGAACAGCCCCACGAAATCGACGGTGATACCTAATGCAAGCGGTACGAGCCCGAGTACTGCCGCGGAGGCCGTAAGCAATACCGGCGTCAGACGGATCGCCCCGCCTTCGATAATGGCCTCGCGCATCGGGTACCCGCGCCCCCGGAGTTCTTCGATGAACTCGATGAGCAGGATACCGTTTTTCACTACAATACCAGCCAATGCAATAATACCAACACCCGACATGATGATCGAGAAGTCTTTGTTGAATATCACAAAGCCCAGCAACACCCCGATCAGCGATAACACGATCGTGAAGAAGATAATGAATGGCTTGATCACCGAGTTGAACTGCGTCGCCAGAATCAGGTAGATAAGCAGGATCGCGGCGCCGAATGCGGTTCCGAGGAATGACATCGATTCTGCCTGTTCCTCCTGCTCGCCACCCATTTTGATGATATAGCCGTTCGGTACCTCCATGTCGGCGATTAGCGTCTGTATCTGTGCCACGATTTCGTTAGCATTATACCCCGGCAATACGTCCGAGCCAAGCGTTACAATCCGGCGCTGGTCCTGGCGGTTGATCTGGCTGAACGTGGTCGAGTAATGGACATTTGCCACGGAAGTAATAGGTACCTGGCGCAATGCACCGCCCATGTTCATGTCACGGTACACCACATTGAGGCTCAAAAGTTTCTCGATTTGCTCGCGGTCGTCTTTTTCCAGCCTTACCATGATCGGATATTCATCCTTGTCATCACGGAATTTGGAAACTTCCAGACCGAACAGTGCCGTACGGACTGCCAATGCGATCTGCTGCGAGCTGATACCTTCCCGCTGCGCTTTCTCGCGGTCGATGTCGATTACAATTTCAGGTTTGTTGGTAACAAGGTCGGAGCGTAGCTGGTCGATACCTTCGATGCCCGAATCCTGCACTTTTTTCAGAACATTCTTTTCCAGTTTTTGAAGTACTTCAAATTCATCGCCGGAAATTTCGATCGAAATAGGCTTACCCGTCGGTGGACCTACTGCTTCACGTTCTACGGAGATTTCGGCTCCGGGAATGCCTGCAACCGCGTCGCGGATCTTGCGCAGGATGAGCTCCGACGATCTGCCGCCCCGTTCGGTGCCATATACGAATGCTACTGTCACTTTCGACTTGTGCGGTGTAGCAGAGCGGTCGGGGTTATAAGGGTCACCGGCGTTCTTACCCACGTTGGCGATCACCGAGTTGACCATATCCATCGCTTTTTCTTTTTCCAACACATCAAAAACACGCTTTTCGATGATCTTCGTTACAGAGTCGGTCACGCGGGCGTCGGTTCCGATCGGCAGTTTATTGTAGACGTACACGTAGTCGGGATCGCCGCTTGGGAAGAATAATACTTGGGGCTGCGCGATACCCGTGATCACAAAAGTCGCAATCAGCAACAGGAACACCGCTACAATTGCCACTACCGGTCTCCAACCTCTCAACAGCCAGTCGATCAGCTTGCGGTAGCCATTTTTAAGAGCTGGCAGCAACCGGTCCTGGAATGGAACGAGTATTCTCGGTGTGAGGATATAATGGTTGAAAACCCAGAGAATCAGGATAAATATGAAGAAGTTTCCGATCCCGCGGTCGATGGCATAACCAATCAATGCGGCGACGACCAGGATGATCAACGGCCGGCGGATCGCTTTGAAACTCGTGTCGTGCGCTTCTTTCTCATCATCATGGCGCCCCATGAACGATACGGCAAATACCGGGTTCATCACATAAGCCACGAAAAGCGAGGCCCCGAGCGTGATAATGAGCGTCAGCGGCATGAATTTCATGAATTCCCCGACTATACCTGTCCAGAATAGCAATGGGAAGAATGGCGCAATGGTCGTCAGTGTTCCCGAAAGTACCGGAATAAATACCTCGCCCGCCGCTGCTTTTACCGCCTGCTGGATAGTCCAGTCCTTATGCTGGTTGAAAAGCCGGTGCGTGTTTTCGATTACCACAATCGCATCATCCACCACGAGCCCTATACCGAGCAGGAATGCGAAGAGTACGATGGTGTTCAGTGTAAATTCAGTGCCTACCATTGGACCGATGATCGGCATCATTACAAATGCTACCAGTGCGGAAAGTGGTACCGAAAGCCCGACGAATATCGCATCGCGTACCCCCATGAAGAACATGAGCACCATTACCACGAAAATAAAGCCGAGAACAACCGTGTTGATCAGGTCATGCAAATCGGCACGGGTCTGGATGGACTGGTCGGCGGTGATTTTAATATCCAGTCCGGCCGGGAAGCGGTTTTCCTTGAAATCCGCGATCACATCTTCAATTTTGTCAGCCGCGTCCACGAGATTTTCGCCGGAGCGTTTGATGACGTTCAGCGTGATTACCGATTTGTTGGCCAGTCGCGCAAAATCCTGTTGTTCCTCGAAGCTGTCGGCCACTTCGGCAATGTCGCCCAGGCGGATCGTGGCGCCGGTGGCGGTGCGGATGCGGACGTTGGCCATATCGTTCACGTCGGTGTACTCACCTTTCACGCGGAGCGTACGGCGCACGCCTTCTACATTCAGCTCACCGCCCGAAACGTTGATGTTTTCGCCCTGGATCGCCGTTTGAACATCATAGAATGTCAAACCGGTCGATTTCATGCGGTCGAGGTTCACATTGATCTGGATCTCACGGTTCAATGCCCCGAGAATATCCACGCGGGTGATTTCCGGCAATGCTTCGATCCCGTCCTGCAAATCCTCGGCATATTGCTTCAATTGTTTCAGGGAATAGTTTCCGGCAATGTTGACGTTCATGATCGGGAATTCCGAGAAGTTTACGTCCTGCGCAGTAGGGCCGGAGTCGAGATTTTGGGGCAAATCGGTCTTTGCCTTATCCACTGCATCCCTTACCCTTTGCAAAGCGACCTCCACAGCCACATCCGGGGTAAATTCAACGAGGATCACCGAAACGTCCTGCAAGGCATTGGATTTGATCTTCTTGACACCGTTGAGCGATTTCAGCTGCTTTTCGATCGGCTTGTTGATCGTATTCTCGATATCAGCCGGGGCCGTACCGAAATAAACCGTATTAATGTAGATCTGCGGAATTTTGATGTCCGGGAACTGCTCTTTCGGCAGATTATTGTATACCATGAACCCCGCCAGCGTGATGATGAACGTAAAGATGTAGATCGTCGTCCTGTTCTCTACGCACCAGTTGGTGAAGCCTAAGGTTTTGTATTCGCTAAATTTCATAGGACTAATTTTGAATGAGTGAATGACTGAATGAGCGGGCGCCGCTGCGATGAATGATTAAATGAGCGGATGACCGAATGACGGACAATTCCTGACTCACTGACTATTCTTGACCTTTTGAGATCGTCAGTCTTCATATTTAGTAGCTAATCGGCTGGCCGTCGGAAACTTCCTGGTAGCCTAGCGTGATCAGGGCGTCGCCCGCCGACAAGCCGGAAAGTATTTCCACTTTACCATTGTAGCTCAGACCTGTCTTCACCTCTTTCGCCTTGGCGATCTTCTTGTTGCCTTCGGTCACGGCTACATACACCACATTTCCTTTTTCAGTGCTCTGAACGTAGTTCTGGTCGATTGCCAATGCATTTTTGCTGGTAGCGTCATTGATCTGCACCTGCGCCATCATATTTGGCTTGATATCGCGGTCGGAAGGCAGGTTGGCCTCTATCGTGAAAGTTCTCGACAATGCATCGACAGCGGTACTCACGAATGTTACCCTGGCCTTGAATTCCTTTTTCAAATCAGGAAACTTTACGATCACTTCGTCGCCTTTTTTCACGCTGGCCGCATACACGTCCGATACTTTTGCCGAAACTTTGAGGTTGCTCAGGTTCACCACGCGCACAACTCCTACGCCCGGAGAGGCCGTTTCACCTACTTTGATGTTCACCTGGTCCACCACTCCGGCCATGGGTGATACGATGTTCGTCTGGGCGATCTGTGTATTCAAAGTTGCCAGTTTTCGTTCCAGCGCCTCCTTGTTGTTTTTGGCTTGCAGGTATTGGAGCTCTGTGCCGATTTTCTGGTCCCAGAGGTTTTTTTGCTTTTCATAAAGCGTATTGGCGAGGCTCATCGAGGTTTTGAGCTCCTCGATGGATTCTGTCAGAATGCTGTTGTCGATCTTGCCGATCACGCTTCCGGCGCGCACGGCGTCGCCTTCTTTGACATACATTGCCACGATAGCGCCGCCTGTTTTAGGCGTAACCAACACATTGTTTTTAGCATCGACGGTGCCTTGGAGCTCCACATAATGCTTAAATGTTTCAGCGTTCAAGGTATCGATCGATACTGGTTTCACCTTGGCTTCCGTCGATTTCTTCGGATCCAGCTTACCGATCTCGATTTCGAGTGCCTTGATTTTCTTTTCGTTTTCGACCTTCGCGGCTTTCAGCTCCGCAAGCTCGGCTTTTTTGCCTTCCAAACCTTCTTTCTTGGCAGAGCAGGAAGCCAGGATGGCGGCAATAGCGGTTATGATGAGAATATTGCTTTTCATGATATTGGTAAGTAGCTGTTTCAAATTTTGTTAAGTGTTAATGGTATTATTCTGCATAAAGCTCGCCTTTGGCCTTGCTGAGATCGACTTTCGCGATCATCAGGTCGTACAATGCGGTGAAGTAATTGGTCTGCGCTTCTTTCAGGGAAGATTCCGCGTTAATTACCTCGATATTCGAACCTACACCCTCTTTGTATTTTATTTTGGAAACACGTACAATCTCTTCGGCGAGCGTCAGGTTGCGTTTCTGGGTTTCCAATGTGGCAAATGCATTTTTGATGTTAATGCCCGCCTGGTTGTTTTCGAGATCGATCGACTGTTTCAGCAGATTCTGGTTGTTCTTCACCTTGTCGATCGCGATCTTCTTCTGGTTGATCTGGTATTTCTTGCTGAAACCGTCGAAAATCGGGATGGTGACATTCAGGGTAACAGCCGAGTTATTGAACCACTTGCTGGTCCATAACTTCGCGAAAGTGTCGGTACCATTGTTGTGTCCGTAACCAACCGAAGCCGAAACACTGGGCAGATACCCGCTTCTCACATTCCGGAGATCCAGGTTTGCCAGCTTTTCCTGGGTATTCAGCAATGAATATTCAATACGCTGCTCATAGCTCACATCTGTACCAGCCGATTGCGCCCGCAATTCATCGACATTAACCAAATTAATGTCGTCGGTCAGCTTAATAGGCTCGTTCACCGGCATGCCCATTTGGAACCTCAGCAGTGCATAGCTCAACTCGATCAGATTCTGCACCTTCTGGCGCTCCGTTTGCAGATTGTTGACCTGCACTTCGAGGCGGTTCACATCCAGCAACTCCACAAAACCGCTTGCATTCATGGCCTTTGTCTCGCGCATGGATGAGTCCACGCGGGCGATGTTGAGGTCGAGCAACTTAGCGCGTTCTTCTGCTACCTGGGCGGAGTAATAAGCTTTGGTTACGGCTTCGGCGATCGACACTTTGGAAGAAGTGATGTTTTTCTGTGCGAGTTCGCGGTAAGTCGCCGCTGCTTTCAGACCGATAAAATAGGAGCCGTTGAAAATGAGCTGGTTTAACGTGGCGGAAGCAGATCCCTGCCAGGGAATACCGAACTCGAGTGCTACTGGTGGTGCATTTT
>CBIHPQ010000318.1:0-8222 GCA_966211825.1 uncultured Dyadobacter sp.
GGCGGACCGTGAAGGCACGAATATTCGTGCCCACGGTCCGCCGCTGCGGTGGCATTTAAAATTAAAGCAGTTTATTTCGCCGGAGCCGGAGCCGGTGCAGGAAGCGCAGGGCCAGCCGGCTTAGCACCTTTGGTAAAGTCGATCAGTTCCATTTCAAACTGCAATACCGAGTTGCCCGGGATGGGCCCGTAAGTTTCTGGTCCGTAAGCAAGGCCCGAAGGAATCAATAGCAGGCCTTTTTCACCCTTTTTCATGAGGGTAATGCCTTCATCCCAGCCCTGGATCACCATACCGGCGCCCACTTGCAGGTCGAGCGGTTTGCCCTGGTTTTTAGAGCTGTCGAATTCTTTGCCGTCGAGGAATTTACCGGTGTAATGCACTTTCACATTGTCACCCGGGGTTGGGCTCTCGCCGGTTCCATCCGTTTGTGGCACGTAAACAAGCCCGGAAGCCGTTTTTCTGGCTTTCGCTTTCAGGTTGTTTTTAACCAGGTATTCGTCAATGATTTTCGCATCGATATCCTTTTGTTTTTTGCCAGCCTCAGCTTGCTGTTTCTGGAATTCTTCTGAAGTAAGTACGCTTACCACTTTCACGGTAAATGTCAGTTCAGAACCTTTCTTGATCATCGGCGGCATAGGTTGGCCGATTTTTGCAAACAATGTATCTGCATTCACCAAAAACTTGGCGCTGTCGCCGGTAGCGAGCAGGGTAAGGCCCTCTTCGAAGCTCCCTTTGTAAGGAGGCGCCTGCAATACCATTTTTACGGGATTTTTCTCTTTATATGTGTCACGGAGCGTAGAGTCGGTTCCATTCTTCAACACCAGGTGGAATGTCATGATATCCCCCAGTTTGGCCTTCCTTGCATCGTCTTCATGATCGAAAAGCGTGTATTTCAGGCCGCTTTCGGTAACCTGCTGACGATGTTGATTGCAAGCGGCTGCGAGAATAGTTATGCCCATCGCATAACCTATTGTTTTTAAATTCATTGGGACGTGTTTATTAGAAGATATTTTGGTGAAGTTAGAATTTAAGTTTAGTCAACGCTCAAAAGGTCATCCTGGTATGAAGGAAGTATGCTTAAAAATCGTGCAACTGTTTCATTCACTGATTGTTCTGATCGGCCTCCTGATGCATTCTTGTGCCCGCCGCCGCTGAAATGCGTACTGGCCAGGTCGCGGACAGAAAAAGAACCCACCGAACGGAACGAAATCTTAACCTCGCCTTTGCGTTCGATGAACATGGCCGACATTACTACGTTTTCAACCTGTAAACCATAATTTACAATGCCTTCCGTTTCACCGGACGCCGAGTTGAATTTTTGCAATTCCGCTTCGGTAAGGACCATATAGGCGGTCCGGTATTCAGGGAGGACAGTCAGTTTTTCGCAAAGCACATAACCCAGGAACTGAAGGCGCGAGAGCGGTGCATTATCGTAGATCAGGCGGTGCACGCGGCTCGAATCGAAACCGGTACGCATCAGATCAGCCACAGCGAGATGCACGGCGGGCGTTACATTCCCGTGCCGGAACGACCCGGTGTCGGTCATAATGCCGGCGTAGAGGCATTCGGCCATCGGTACGTCGAAGATCTGTTCGGCGGGCAAGCCACCTTCCATTTCTTTTACCAGCTCATATACCAGCTGTGCCGTTGCCGCAGCCGTAGTATCCCATACCATCCATTTGGCAAAATGCTCCGGTTCCAGGTGATGGTCGATCATCATTTTCGGTGCCGCCGCATCCTGAACTACTTTTCCGAGGTCTTTCAACCGCGACAATGCTGAAAAATCCAGACAGCAGATCAACGTCGCCTGCTCGATTTTCCTTTTGCATTTACCCTGTTCGGAAGCCTTCTCATATACGAGCACGCGATCCATCCCGGAGAGCCAGCGAAGGTTGGCTGCATAATCGGTAGGGCTGATAACCGTTACTTCATGTCCTTTTTTGAGCAAATAACTGGCCCAGCCCAGGGACGATCCCAATGCATCCGCATCCGGGTCGCGGTGCGTTGTGATAACAATTTTTTGGGGTTGGGATAAAAAAGAGCAAAGCTCTTCAACGGTTTGATTCACAGTGACTTAGTTCAAAAGAAGAATTTCCTGTTTGCTTAGAGCCCACAAAATTAACAAAATCGTTGGGATTTGCTTCAAAAAGGGCGGTAAAGGCTGGCAATCAGGCTATGATTTAATGTAAGGCAGGCGGTTAAGGACGAAAGGTTCGGGGATATAGATCGAAAAATACTAGCTTTGCACCCAAAATCAATTTAGCCAAGTACGTATGCCAACAAATAAGACATTTACCATGATCAAGCCTGATGCAGTGCGGGATGGTCATTCAGGTTCAATCATTAAAATGATCGAAGCAGCAGGATTCCGGATTGTAGCCCTGAAAAAAACGCTGCTTACTCCCGAGCGTGCCGGCGAGTTCTATGCCGTACATAAGGAACGCCCTTTCTACAATGATCTTTGCAAGTATATGTCATCCGGAGCGATCGTTCCGATGATCCTGGAAAAGGAGAATGCAGTGGCTGATTTCCGTACGCTCATCGGTGCTACCAACCCCGCCAATGCCGAGGAAGGTACAATCCGCAAGTTGTATGCAAAATCGATCGAAGCGAACGCGATCCACGGATCCGACTCGGACGAGAATGCCGAAATCGAAGGAAACTTCTTCTTCTCGCATATCGAGCAGTTCTGAGAAGATTAGCTTATAACAATAAGAACCCCGGAGCCTGAGCTTCGGGGTTCTTATTGTTATAGATGGTCACTATTAACTATTTGACAGTTTTTGCGTAAACGCTGTCAAGCACCTGAATATAGCCGTTGTTTGTTTCAACATCTTTTATAGTAATCTTTGACCCATTCACAGTTACTATGGAATCTTTTTTGGCGATCGAGATTTTCGACTGTTTATAATAAGTCTCATAGGTCTGGGCTTTAAAATCATTGTAGGCAATGGGGCCGGTAAGGATGTGGTTGTCAATAAATTTCGCCACTGAGTCTTCATGCATGCTAGTTATAACCGAAGCACTGAAAATATTAGCCTTTCTAAAAGCAGCATTTGACGGCAGGAAAAAAGTCATGTTCTGAGACCTGAAGGCGTCGTTGGCTTCTGCATGTTCCATAATTTCTTTAAACATGCTGAACTCAGGATTTTCGAGGATGACATCCGTCATCGCCTTCCGTTTCACAACGTCGTCTCCGTTTTCCTTACAAGATATCAAAATCGTTGAAAATAGCCCTACTGCCAAAAAAAATGTCGCCCAACGCCCTCCAAAACGGTTTTTTTTCATAGCTTTCCAAGTGGTTAATTTTTGTAAAACTAATGCAAAATGTAGTTTCAATGAATTTGTAACCATAATTTTTTAATCCTAATCCTTAATCAACCATGTTAAAATTGAGACGATTGCTCGTCGCAGGGGCGGCTGTTCTGATGCTGAATTCGGCGTTTTTTGCGCTGGATGGCCCATCTGCCGACCCAATGAAGAAGCCCGTTAAATTATTCAACGGGAAAGACCTTAAAGGCTGGACAGTCCACGGCACCGAAAAATGGTACGTCGAAAAAGGGGAGCTCATCTGTGAAAGCGGCCCGGATAAGAAGTACGGCTACCTCACTACCGACAAGTTTTATAAAAACTTCGACCTAACCCTCAAATTCAGACAAGAGGCAAACGGTAACAGCGGGGTATTCTTCCGCTCGACGGTAGAAGGTACCAAAGTTTCGGGCTGGCAAGTGGAAGTGGCGCCGCCAAACCACGACACCGGCGGTATTTACGAGTCGTATGGCCGCAACTGGCTTGTGCAGATACCGGACGAAAAGGAAGGCTTCCTCAAAATGGGCGAATGGAACACGCTGCGCATCCGCGCGGAAGGCGACCGTACGCAAACCTGGCTCAATGGCCACGAGATGGTAGACCTTACCGACGCTAAAATCGGCGCGGGTGTAGGGTCGATCGCATTGCAGATCCACGACGGCGGCGGCATTAAAGTCCATTGGAAGGATATCTTGCTGGAAGAGCTCTAAACCGGGCTGTTTTCATTCCGTCAGCGGGCGGATTCATCCCGGTGAAACCGGCACTTCGTCGGAAATCACTTACCAAACGGCTTCATGGCCAATAGATTTGTGTCAGCAGTTACACATAATCTATTAGCCATGAAGCTTTTTTATTGTCTGTTGCTAATCACTTCGCCCGCTGTTTTTGCCCAAAAAAACATTCACGGCAAAGTGACCGACCAGAGAGGAAATGCATTGCCCGGTGCGAATGTGTTCCTGAAAGGCACCTACGATGGCGGTACGACGGACGCAAACGGCGATTTTGCATTCCAGACGTCGGAATCCGACACGGCTACCATTTCGGCCAGCTATGTTGGGTTTGATGTTTTTGAGCAGAAAGTCAGCTTGAAAGAAAACATGCCGGCCATGTCCATTAAGCTGGAAGAACTGGCCAACGAACTGAATACCGTCGTCATCACCGCGGGCGCATTCGAGGCTTCGGACGATAAGCGAATGGCCATGCTGAAACCGCTGGATATTGTAACTACCGCGGGCGCGGCAGCGGATATTACCGGCGCTATGCAGTTTTTACCGGGCGCGCAGCGCGTAGGGGAGCAGGAAGGGCTGTTTGTTCGGGGCGGATCGGGGCAGGAAACCAAGGTTGTGATCGACGGAATGATCGTCCAAAACCCGTTTTTCAGCTCATTACCCGACGTGCAATCGCGGGGGCGGTTCAACCCGTTTATGTTTAAGGGCACGTCGTTTAGTACAGGAGGTTATTCCGCACAATATGGGCAGGCGCTGTCGTCGGTATTGCTGCTGAATACGACAGATAAGGTCAGCAACAATGGGCTGGGTATCAGTTTGAACCTGGCCAATGCGGGTTTGAACTATGATTATGCCAATAAAAGCCAGTCGGTCTCGGCGGTGGTGTATTATGGTAACCTGCGGCCGCTTTTCAAACTTGTCAAACAGAATGTGGAATGGATTCACGCGCCGGAATTCAAAGGATCCTCTCTCACCTACCGCTGGAAACCGACTAAAAACGGGGTCCTGAAAGTCTACGGCATGTACTCCGACAGCCATCTGAGCATGAACAGCAACGACCCCTCGGCCGATTCGGGTAAAATGCGGTTGGTATTGAAGAACAACAATGCATTCACCACCAGCACCTACACCGATTCCTGGGCCGACGGCCGCTGGACACTGAACTCCGGGCTTTCATACAGCCGCAACAAGGACAATATGACGTACGACGGCGTCAACTTCGACCGCTTCGACGAGCGTATGCAGGCGCGCATTGTGCTCACACGCCTGCTTACGGGAAACAATACCATTCTGTTCGGAGCCGAGGCGCATGCGATTACCCTCGGCAATGGCGTCGACGGGCAGCTTTACAAACTGAAAGACCGGTACACGGCTGCATTCGTGGAATCAGAAATTTACATTACCCGTGCATTGGCGGGGCGGATCGGGGTGCGCAGCGAGTATTCTTCGGTGATCGGCCGCGCGAACATTGCCCCAAGATTGTCATTTGCCTATAAAACAGGGCGGTATAGTCAGGTCTCCCTGGCCGCAGGTCAGTTTTACCAAAACCCGGATTACAGGTTCTTATATTTAAATAAATCGCTGAAATACGAGCGTGCCGACCATTTGATCCTCAATTACCAGATCATCAAAAACCAGCGCACCTTCCGCGTAGAGACATTTTATAAGAATTATGGCCAGCTCGTCAGGGAATTTACCGGCGGGAAATACGATGCCGACCCTTACCGATTCCCCTGGGGAACTACCAACAATGGCGGCGACGGTTATGCAAGGGGCTTCGACTTTTTCTGGCGCGACCAGAAGTCCATCAAAAATCTTGATTACTGGGTTACATACAGTTTTGTCGATTCGAAACGCCTTTTCCAGCAGTTTGCACAGTCGGCCACGCCTACATTTATTTCAAACCATAATATCAGCCTCATTACTAAAAAGTGGTTTGAAAAGGCCAAAACCAATCTCAGCGCCACCTACGCATTCACCAGCGGCCGGCCCTACTATAATCCCAATAATGACGAATTCCTGAAAGACCGCACACCGGCCGTGCACAATGTGAGCATCCAGGCGAGCAAGTTGCAGAGCATTAAAGGCAACCTGGTGATATTCTACGCCACAGTCGACAACATCCTTAACACCCGCAATGTATTCACCTACCGCTACACGCCCGACGGCAAGACGCGCTACGCCGTGGGCCCGCAGAGTTACCGCAGCTTTTTCGTAGGCATGCAGATCATGCTTTCGAAAAAGGCCAAAGTGGAGAAAGACGATTTTTAAACTATTCAGCATTTTAAAACAGACAAAAAAAATGAAAAAGCTATTCACATTCGCGTTGCTGTTCGTGCTTGCCACCGGTATGGTGTGGGCGCAGAATGAAAAGTATACCAAGGCAATGAACGACGGGATCAATGCATTAATGGCGATCGATCGCTCGAAACCGGATCCGAAAGCCTTGCAGGAAATCGGTAACCGCTTCGAACGCATTGCCGCCGCGGAGCCGAAAGAGTGGCTGCCCAAATATTACGCCGCTTACACCAATGTGCTCCTGGGCTTTGTGGCGCCAACCCTGACCGAAAAAGATCAGTATCTGGATAAAGCAAATGTCTTATTGAAAGAGGCGGAAGGCCTTGCGGGCAAGCCGAACGACGAGCTGGAAGTTTTGAAAGCATATCAATCGCAGATACACCTTGCGGCCGACCCGATGAACCGCTGGCAGGCCGACGGAGAGAAGTTTGCAGGCTTTTTACAGTCGGCGAAGTCGATCAATGCGGAGAACCCGCGGATTTACTATCTGGAAGGATCGAGCCTGTTTTTTACACCGGAGGAATATGGCGGCGGGAAAAAGGTAGCGAAGCCGATGCTCGAAAAAGCGCAACAGAAGTTCAGCGCCTTCAAACCGGAGACGGCTATCCACCCGGATTGGGGCAAAATGGAAACGGAATGGATGCTTTCTCAGACAAACTGATATTAACGTTTTTGGTTTTTTAGCATGGACGACAACAAAACGAAGCCGTTGCGCATGACAGCCTCATCGCTGGACGGAAGGGATTTCAGTAATATGGATCTGGAAAATGCAGATTTCAGCTTTTCGAGTTTGAAGGACATCAACTTCGATGGGGCCAATCTGCGCAATGCAAAACTTCGTTTCTCGGCACTCGACCGGACGACCTTCCGGAACGCGGACCTGCGCAATGCGGACCTGAGTTTCAGCAGTCTTTCAGATGTGGATCTTAGCGGGGCAAAGGTAGAGGGGGCTAATTTTAGTTTTACTTCACAGGAAAAATCATTCAACTGGCAGGATTTCAGTCTGATCGCCATTATCCAGAACCAGGGCTGGATCGGCACGCTGGTGGCTGCGATCCTGGGCGCGGTGATATTGTACGGTTTTAATGCGATTGCCTATTTTACGGCCGAGCTGTCGTTTACAGAGGAGCCGATCCGCCAGACGTTCTATAAAAACCTTGTAAAGCTCAACATCGCGACGGGCGTCTTCACGATCCTGATAACGCAGGGGCTGACGACCTGGCTTGATATGATTTTTAAAAGCCTGCTCGCCAAGCATCTGATCCTTTCCATTGTGATCTTCTTATGTGACAGTGCCCTGAGTCTTGGCATTTACCACTTTTTCGCCACCGACATTGTGGGCGACTATGTTGCGCGCTACCCGGCCGAGCCCTCGCAAAATGCACCCTGGTACTGGTATGCGTGGGCGCCCGTGGCCATTGCGAACGTGTTCTACTTTCTCAGTCGGGAAGGCCGCCAGATTTCCCGGAAAATCTCCGACCAGGAATACCAGCTTCTGAATCTGGAAAAATTGAAAACCCGGGCTGAGCTGGACGCATTGCAGGCGCGCATTAACCCGCATTTTTTATATAATTCATTGAACAGCATCGCCAGCCTGGTTCATGAAAATCCCGATAAGGCGGAGGAAATGACTTTGTTGCTTTCCAAACTGTTCCGCTACACGACCGGTCGGAAAACGAGCGATTACTTTGATACCATCGAAAACGAGCTGGAAATGGTCGAAACCTATTTGCAGGTGGAGAAAGTCCGGTTTGGCGACCGGCTGCGCTTTACGGTGGAAGTGGAGCAGGAAGCATTGAAAAACCTGCAAGTGCCTAAGTTTATTTTGCAGCCTATCGTCGAGAATGCGATCAAGCACGGTATTTCCCGCATGGCCGAACAGGGTAA